>JAJLJS010000298.1:0-5674 GCA_033844545.1 Cyclobacteriaceae bacterium
CCTGGAGGGTGGTTTGTATTCTTTGGATTAAAAGTCTGGAGCAGGAATAAAGATTTGCCGATAATTGAACAAGTGGATTTTGGAACATGATCAAAGAATTAGGATTGGATACAATCTAATAGTTTCCAATCCTAATTCCCAATGAAATGGAGATTAAAAGTACCTTCCAATCATGGGGTGGTCTACAATTTTTTTCCTTAATTCCAAAGGATCTATGGTGCCAGGTACTCGGTAGGCCACATTGCCCCCCGGTTCGATCAAAAGAGTAATCGGTAAACTTCCGTCCCATTCTCCGCCAACCACTTTAATGACTTCGTATTTGTCCTCGGTATCCATCAGGTAATTGGGAAGTGCAGAATTCTTCCCTTTCAAAAACTTCAAGGCCTTTTCCGACTGGTCCGGACTATCCATACTTACGGATACAAATTGGAAATCTCTCTCTCCGAACATTCGCTGGAGGGTGACAAATTCCGGATATTCAATAAAGCAAGGCCCGCACCAGGTGGCCCAGAAATTTACCAGCAGCAATTCATCCGTATTATTTTGGAGAAGCTTTTCTAAATCGGCGGGCTTGAGTTTTTCCAAGGTGACTTCCCGATTTTGCCATTCTTCGTTCTTCTTGATGGTGTATTCATTTTTCCAGGCCCATTTGATGGAGCAGCCAAAGGCCGGGGTTTGAGCTTGGTCTTCAGGGATTGGATTGCCCGCCAAGGTCGAATTGATCGCATTTCTCAAATCTTCTGCATTCCCGGTTCCTGGTTTTTCCTTAGCATCAATTCTTCCGGAATATGTCAATTTTCGTTCTTTGTCAAAAACAAACACATGGGGAGTGGCAGTTGGACCATAAGCTGTAGAAAACTCATGGGTATCTCCATCATACAGATAAGGGAAATTGTACCCCTTTTCCGAAGCCCTGATTTTCATTTCCTCAAAAGTGTCGCTCAAGTCAGTATAGCCCAGCTCCTCTGGTAAGATCGCAATCGGGCTATTGGGCGAGATGGCTACGAATCCTACTGATTTTCCTTGAAATTCCTTGACCAAGTTGATAAATCGGTCTTCATATGCCTGGGCGGTAGGACAATGATTACAGGTGAAATTTATCACCAAGACGTCATAGTCGGAATACTCCTCCAAAGTATGAAACTTGTCATCAATCCCGGGTAAATTAAAAGGCGGAGCCTTATCTCCAATGGCCAATTTGGCAATGGATTTTTCCGAAACAGCTTGAGGATTTGCAGTAAACTCAGTAGGGACTTCTCCCTCTGTTTTTTCTGCTGAGCCTTCGTTTTTTCCGCATGAAATGGCCAAACTCAATGTGGATAAGTAGGCTAATCCCCTCAAAAATTGACAAACAGATCGTTTCATAGTGATGTGGATAAGGATGAAATTAACCTAATTGATACCCTCGTTGATAAACGTAATGAAGTTTGGAATTTGCTTCCCAGTCATTGTGGAAAACCTGCGAAATCGGATCCCATTTCAAAGGTCTTCCCAGCTCCGCGGCAATATTTCCGATCGTACAAACAGAACAGGTACTGTGTCCGATTTCCACGGGCACGATTGGATCTTTTCTCCTGCGGATGCTGTCGATAAAATCTACATGGTGAGCCGAAAAGGTGAAATTTTCGGGTTCTTTGCCCAATTCCAGCTCAGGAATGGAGGTGTCGTAATTTCCTCTGGAAACCTTGATCCATCCCTTTTCTCCAAGGAATTTTACTCCTTGTCTTCCCTCGTCAAACTTAGTTATCAACATTTCTACGCCATTGGCATACTTGTAGGTCAAAGGTTTGTCTCCACTCGGTGGGACTACTTCTACTGGACCATTTCTGTCCATGCTCAAGCCCCACTGTGCCACATCGATCATATGCGCTCCCCAATCTGTCATCAATCCTCCCCCTGTTTCTTTATACCAACGCCAAGCGCCCCAAGCTTTTTCATTTTGTTCCGGGTTTAGGGAAATTCCGGGATTTAGTTCATCGTTAAAATGAAGACTTGGTATCGGGCCTAACCATTTTTCCCAATTTAGTCCAGCAGGAATATCCTGCTTGGGTAGATCATAAGGTTTGGGGAAGGGATTCTCGCCTACATGTACCAAAACCTGGGAAATTTTACCCAGTTTACCTTTTTGCACATGCATGGCAGCGGTTTGGAAATTTGTGGCAGCCCGTTGCATGGACCCTACCGCCAAAACAACTCCATGGGCACGAACAGCCTTGACTAGTTCCTGTCCTTCCTTGATGGTAAAGGTGAGTGGCTTCTCCAAATAGATATCCTTTTTGGCCCTGCATGCATCGATTGCCATCAGGGCATGCCAATGATCTGGGGAGGCGATTACCACGGCGTCTACAGTTGGGTCAGCCAGTAGGTCCCTGTAGTCTTCATAAAGTTTGGGAGCAACATAAGTCTTCCCTGCTTCAGTCAGGTTTTTTTGTACTCTCAATGCGAATCTGTCCCGTTTGATTGCATAAACATCTGCTGCGGCAACGGCTTCCACTCCTGGAATTCTCATAAAATTATTGAGTAGTCCCATGGCTTGGCGACCTACCCCAATGAAACCTAGCCGAACCCGTTCATGGGCTGGCTGAAAGATAGATTGGGCTGAACTTGCCTGACTGAATCCAGGAATCAGGCTAAGTCCAGAGGCAGTCAAGAGGCTCGCCCCAAGAAATTTTCTTCGGGTAAATGTTTTCTTGTTCATAGGTTTCATTTTGGGGGTTTGTATCCGGTTAAAGCAAAATAAATTACTGGATTTTATGGTGTGGGAGAAATTATGTATCCGCAATTTTGATAAAGCTATCATTTCTTGAGATAAAGGGTACTCTTCCACTAGCATGGTTGAACTCTTTTTCTGAAGAATTGCTTTGCTTTGATAGAATTTATCTATCGATATGACTATTCAACAGCTGGAATATTTAATCGCCGTGGACAAACACCGGCATTTTGGAAATGCCGCCGAATCCTGTTTTGTGACCCAGCCTACTCTGAGTGCGCAATTGAGCAAGTTGGAAAAAGAGCTGGGGGTAATTCTTTTTGACCGCAGCAAAATGCCCGTAATCCCTACTGAGATTGGCGTTCAGATCATCGCACAAGCCAAAAAAGTGGTATCGGAAAGCCGGGGAATTCTAGAATTGGTTGCGCAATTGAAAGGAGATATTTCCGGAACCATCAAACTTGGAATTATCCCTACATTGGCACCCTATCTTTTACATTTGTTCATTCGAAAGTTTTTGGAAAGCTATCCCAATGTCAAATTGGAGGTTCATGAGATGGTCACCGAAGAGGTAGTCAAAAAGCTCAAGAATGATGAGATTGATTTGGGGATCATAGTCACACCTTTGGAGGAGTCCGGAGTATTGGAAAAGCCGATGTTTTATGAGAAGTTTTACGCCTATTTTTCCAAAGGCCATGAGCTCCTTCACGAAAAGGAAATAATGCCTGAACAATTAAAATCGGAAGAGCTTTGGGTCCTTCAGGAAGGGCATTGTTTTCGGGATCAGGTGATTAGCTTCTGCGACCAAAGTATGGCCGGGCACAAAAATTTCCACTATGAAAGCGGCTCTCTGGAAGGATTGAGAAACATGGTCAATCGGTATAAAGGAGTTACTTTGCTCCCCGAGCTGGCCACCCGTGAGCTTTCGGCAGAGGAAAAGTCCCGGCTACGCCCATTTCATGGAAAAGCTCCCATCCGTGAAGTCAGCATTATTCTTAACAGAAGTTTTTTGAAGCAAAAGTTGGTAGAATTACTCTACAAGGAAATTACGGCTTCCATTCCTCAGGAAATGACCTCCAAAGCCCATGGGAAGATTGTGCGATTTAAATAGAGCTCTCCTGAAGAATTCCGAAGAAGCACTGATTTGACTAAGGTTATTTCTTTAAAAGAATATATCTGTCAGCCAGATTTCCTTCGATTCGGTTTCCATCTCGATCCAAATGCCAAATCCGATTTTCGCCAACTTTGTATTTTCCCGGAGCATTGCCGATCAGCCCTTGGAGTTGGATCAATGATCCAGTCGGATCCCATTCGAAAGTACCCGTAAATGTCTCCTCCCTGGCATCATTTAGTCCGAGGTAATTGGTTTTGAGCTCAAAAGTATAATCCGAATTTAAGGTAACCCAAGTCTCAATTCCCTCACAGCTTGCGCAAGGAAGAACTCCAAAATAAGTTCCTGCCCAGTCTAGGGACACGTGGGAATTATCCCCGGTGTATGTTGCCCCTGAAGCAGCTTCAGTGGATTCTGAATCGGGCTTTTCTGAGATGATTTCGACAGTTTCTTCCTCGAACTCTGGATTGGAGGTGTTCGGTTTGCAACCCCAAATACTCCCCACTAAAACTAAAGCAGCAACACTGGTAATGATTTTCATGAATTAAAAAGGGTATTGATTTGAGAATTTGAACTAGACACCGAATTGTTTAAGGTGGTGATCCAAATGCTTGTAAAACAGATTGTTCCATTCCTGGGCAGTCAGAGGCCCAAAGGAAAGAGATTCTTTGCCTTCGAAATGATCTTCTCCGAGAGAGTAAGTATGCTCAATGTATTTGATCAGTCGGTCTTTTTCCTCTTCGAAATTTTTATGATCCGCAATGATGAACGCCGGGGCAGTTCTGGAATTTTTGGGGTAAGGCACTTCATTGACTACTCCTTTTTTCACAAACATTTTCAATAAAAACCTCATCAAAGGATTTGGTTTGGGGTGTTTGTTGGTAAACGCCATTTCATAGGCAACGCAGCAATGGGCGAGCATTTGGTCTACACTCATTTTGCCCCAAAGCGCTGGAGTTTCTGGTTTGAGCTGATTGATTCTATCGATCAATTCGTCGGTGACTTTTGGATCAAAGATATTTTTCATAGTGTGAGAATGGAGTGGATTAAAGTTAGTTGAATTTTTTTCTGAATAAAAGCATAAATAAAATGGTTTATAAAATAAACCTATTTATATTCGAACCATTGAATTTGTCAAAGTAGAAAAAATGGAAAAAGAACTAACAGGTAAGGAATCGCTCTCCCTGATCACCGAGATGATTGGAAGGGCTAAACGGGAGGCTGCCGGTGACGGAAGCTTTCAATTGCTTTTATGGGGCTGGGTAATTGCGGGTTGCAATTTTGGTCATTACGCCTTGGAAAAAATGGGATATGAAATGCCCTATATCGTCTGGTTGTTGGTAATTCCTGCAGTGATGGCAAGTATTTGGAAGGGGGTGCAAGAGAGAAGGAAATCCCGGGTAAAAACCCATTTGGATGAAGTCCTCATGCAACTATGGCTGGTGGTTTTTGTAGCGATGATTTGTCTGTTGGCTTTTATGCCGGTCATTAATTATAGTCACAATCCAATCATTCTATTATTGGCTGCTGTAGGAGTGATCACCACCGGAGCGATGATCAAGGACGGCACCGTAAAATTTGGAGGCTGGGTTTTGATCCTAGGAGGGATTGTGGGATTTTTGGTGCCGGTCAACGAGCAATACTTAGTCGGTGGGATCGCCATAACCTTAGGCTATTTGGTGCCCGGATATATGCTGAAGAAAAAATACAAAAACCGTGTTTAAGCCCTTAGATCCACTTTTACATTCCCAGTTGAGGTTGGCCGTCATGTCTTTATTGATCGGTCTGGAAGAGGCTGAATTTACCTTTCTCAAAGAAAAAACCGAATCTACCGCCGGGAATCTCAGTGTGCA
>JAJLJS010000299.1:0-24935 GCA_033844545.1 Cyclobacteriaceae bacterium
ACCACCAAAACTGCTTTGGATTTGGGTCTCAAGCGGCTAAATCCAATATCCCAACCCAAAATCACTTGATTGGTATATAAAATAAAGTCAAGCGGTATATAATCCCGGTCCTCATCGAAGATATCATTTGCTCTCGCCACATCTTCATAGCTGGTGTCAAACACTTTTCCTGTTTCCATCAAAAAGCCGGTGTAATCTGTGTAAACCACGGTATTTGTTCTAGGTCTCGAACCCTCACCTTCTTCTTGCACGATGATCACCACACCTGAGGGATCATGGATCCGATACAAACTGTCAATTTTAGCTGTATCCAGATAAGCATCGATTTTCACCCGGTCCTTGGCGAGGTTTCCCTCATAATCATATTGGGGGCCAATGTTAAAAGGATTGCTCGGCTCACAGGAAAAAAGAGCTGTAAGTGAAAAAAGGAATATGGGAATTAATCTTTTCATCAGGATTTTATAGGTGATTTGGTCCGAGCTTGACGTCTATCAGCTCCAATTCGAAAACCAGGGGAGAATTTGCCGGAATTGCTCCTTGGCCTTGATTTCCATAACCCAATCTGGAAGGGAAAATCACTATGGCTTTTTCTCCGGCTCTCATGAGGGATATGGCAAATTCAAAACCCGTGATCGCATAGCCTACTCCGATTGGAAACTTCAAAGGCTGGTAGGTTCTAGAGGAGGAATAAACTCCGTTGTCTTTAGCTACCTGCTCAAAAGAAGTATCAAATATCTTGTTGGAAAGCAATTTCCCGGTGTAATTGACTCTTACCGTATCTGAGCGGAGCAAGGAGTTAATTTCCGGATCAGTGGATACTGACCAATACATATAAAAACCTTCAATGGGCTCAGTATATTCCTTTGCATTGGGTAAGGCATTTTCTGAAATGTATTTTTCAATGGCTTCTTTGTCCCTCTCCAAAATGACCTCTTGAGTCTGATCAGGATCCACACAGGATGCTACAGAAAGTGCTCCCAAAATCAGGGAAGCGAATACAATCCATTTGGTTTTCATAGTTTTGGTATAGTTATTATTGGTTATTTCTGAACGTCGGTTACTTCCACGTCAAAAATCAGGATAGAGTTGGCCGGAATCAAAGCTCCCGCACCAGACTCTCCATAGGCCAAAGGTGAAGGAATCAAAAACTTCGCTTTGGATCCTTTTTTCAACAGCATCAATCCTTCATCCCATCCTGGGATTACCTGGCCCATGCCGACATTGACCGGAAGTGGCTCATAAGGTCTGCCTTCGTTGAAGACATTGTTTGCTTTGGCAATGTCTTCCCAAGAAGTGTCAAATAGGGTCCCGTCCAAAAGGTATCCTGCATAGTTGACATACATGGTCGTGCCCGGAGTGATGGCCTCGCCGGTTCCTTCTTTTTCGATCACGTAGTACAGTCCGTTTTCAGTTTTTTGAAGATTCAAACCTTTCTGAGCGGCATATTCCTCAATCTTTTTGCCTTCCTCTACGATCAGCTCTTTGGCTCTTTCGGCACTTTTGGCCTGCTCAGCCATCATGACCTCCATGTAAAAGGCCTGCATGGCGGAATCTGTTTTCACGTCAAACGCCCCCAACTTCACTGAAAGCAAATCATCTTCTTTCAGAAAATCCGGGAAGTTTCCGTTGAAAATAACTTTAGCGGTAGACTTGAAAGTAATGGAGTCCCCTTTTTTCAGATTAAGGAAAATCTCGTCCATCCCGTTTTGAGGAGTAAGGGAATCATTTGCCATCAGGTAACCTGGGAATGGCTGATCGAGGGTACTGTAAATTACGGAGTCGCTGGCGGTAGCAATCTCCAGGTTATACAGCAAAAACTGCCCGTTAGGGGCTTTTTCAGAACCTTCCTTGATATAGGTAAATTCGATTCCGTCCTTTTCAGTGACTTTGGTTTTCTGACACGAAGAAAGTGTACTTACACCGATCGTGAGTGCAAGAGCTGCCAAAAGGCTGTGTTTGTTTTTCATAAAGATTAAGAGAATTTCATAAACGATTTGGGATCTGCAATTACTCTGCAGTGACGCTTTCGGAGTGAAACAATTCTTCCTGATTTTTCTCGACAAGCTTCTCAAAGTGCTCTACGGTATCTTTCAGGTTTTGAGTGGATTTTCCTCCGGCTGCGTTTTTATGACCTCCTCCGTTGAAGTAAGACGCAGCGAATTTGTTGATCGCTACTTCCGTACTTGAACGGAAGGAGATTTTTATGCCATCTTCCCTTTCGGAAAACAAGGCTGCTAATTTAATCCCGTCCAAAGATAGGGCATAATTGACCAGACCCTCAGTATCTCCGGTCTGGCTTTGATATTTTTTAAGATCTTTTTTGCTGATAACAAAGTAGGCAGTATGCAAATCCTCCCGGACCACCAATCTTCGTGTAATCGCAAATCCGATAAACTTCAGTCGATTGACTGAATTGGAATCATAGATCCAATTGGCTATCTGTGAGACATTGGCCCCAAGATCAATTAATTCAGCCACGACCAAATGGACGTTTTTGGTGGTGTTGGGGTGCCTGAATCCTCCCGTATCGGTCATGATGCCTGCATAGAGGCATTCGGCAATGTCCTTGTCGATCAGATTCCGGTCTCCCAGCTTCACGATGAGTTCATAGACCAGCTCACAGGTAGCGGCGGACTTGGTACTCCAAAATTTGAAATCGGCAAATTCCTCAGGATCCTGATGGTGGTCAATATTCACGATGTAGGCATCGGATTCCCGGATCATTTCTCCCAGTTCATTGACGCGGTTCAAGACAGAAAAATCAAGACAGAAGATCATCTCTGCTTGTTTTAGTTTCTTGGCCGCAAGTTTTTGGTCCTGAGGTTTACTGAAATCCAGCACGTCCTCGTTGCCTTTCATCCAGTTGAGAAAGGAGGGATAATCCGTGGGGGTCACCACCGTAACCTCATGCCCTTTTTTGAGCAGGTAATTCGCCAGGCCCAAGGATGAGCCTAATGCATCTGCATCAGGCTTGACGTGGGTGGTGATGAATATTTTTTTGGGTGAAGAAAGTTCTTGTTGAAACGTAGCTAAAGCTTCCATTTAATATTGTTCAGCGGCACTTTTTGCTCCAGTAGCCTGCAAAGGTCAGTAATTTTTTCAGAAATGCCAAAGTGAAGACATTCCTGAGAATGAAGCGGATAGGCTATAAATTACTTTCAAACGGGGAAATTTCTCCTGAATTCTCCTATTTTTGCGGCCAAATTAAACCAAATCATTCCCATGGCAGGAAACAGAACATTCACCATGATCAAGCCGGATGCTTTCGCAGCTGGCAATTCCGGAGCAATCTTGAAAATGATCGAAGAGGCAGGATTCAAAATCGTAGCTATCAAAGCTACTAAATTGACTCCTGAACTTGCAGGTAAGTTTTACGAGGTACACAAGGAAAGACCTTTCTACGCAGACCTTTGCAAATACATGTCTTCCGGTCCCATCATTGCTGCAATCCTTGAAAAAGACAATGCGGTAGAGGACTTCAGAACCTTGATCGGTGCAACCAACCCGGCAAATGCGGCAGAAGGAACCATCCGGAAGATCTTCGCCAAATCCATCGAAGCCAATGCAGTTCACGGATCTGACTCTGACGAAAACGCTGCCATCGAAGGCAATTTCTACTTCTCTCAGCTGGAAAGAGTTCTTTGATCCAGTCAAAATCCAATTTTGAAAAGCATCTCTGGGAGATGCTTTTTTTGTTTCTTCCTTAGTCATAAACCTACGTAATCTTGATGTTTCTTAAATGATTTACGTATAATACTTTCGCATTCTCAGAATATTTCTACGTATTTTTTGCTACAATTTGAACAGGAATATTTTGAATTAAGTATTTTTACTTATATTTGATTCAAATTACTTAGCTATGAGAAAGGTTGTAGTCATTGGAAATGGGATGGTCGGATATAAGTTTTGTGAAAAGCTTGTCGCACATCCCCAAAGAGATCAGTTTGAAATCCTCGTATTTGGGGAAGAGCCCAGACCTGCCTACGATCGGGTTCATCTAAGTGAATACTTTACGCTTAAATCTGCCGACGCTTTATTGATGGCGCCTAGGGAATGGTATGACGTTAATCGTATTGAATTACGTACCTCAGAATTAGTCTCAAAAATAGACCCTGTTTCTAAAACTATTCAAACCCACAAAAGCAACTCCTTCTCCTACGATTACTTGATTTTGGCTACCGGCTCCTCCCCCTTTATTCCCCAAATGGAAGGAATCTCCAAAACCGGTGTGTTCATTTACAGAACCATCGAAGACCTGGAAGCCATTGAATCCTATGCCAAAAAGCTACAGGAACAAGGCCGATTCAAAGCAGCAATCTTGGGAGGAGGATTGTTGGGCTTGGAAGCTGCTAATGCGACCAAGGAATTGGGGATGGAAACTCACGTCATCGAATTTGCCAACAAGCTCATGCCAAGACAGCTTGATGATCAAGCCAGTGAGTTGTTGAAAAGGAAAATCGAAAGCCTGGGAATCCAAGTTCATCTCGGCAAGAACTCCAAGGAAATCCTTGGGGATGGAGCCATGACTGGCATTCTCTTTCACGATGGAGAAACGCTCTCTGTGGATATGTTGGTCATTTCGGCAGGTATTCGACCTCGGGATGAGTTGGCAGTAAAATCCGGTCTGGTCACCGGAGCCCGGGGAGGCGTAGAAGTCAACCGTAAAATGGAAACCTCAAACCCTTCAATTTTTGCAATCGGAGAGGTAGCTCTATACAATCAAGCCATCTATGGGCTGGTTGCCCCTGGATATGAAATGGCTTCAGTAGCCGTGGACCAAATCACCGGAGGAGAAAAATTGATGAGTCCTTCCATTGACATGTCCACCAAGCTCAAGCTTGTGGGTACTGATGTAGCTTCCTTTGGAGATCCTTTTCTGGAAAATGAGCAAGCGATCGCCATCCGCTACGAAAACAAGCAAAAAGGAATTTATAAACGAATCAATATCTCTCTTGATGGAAAGAAACTCCTGGGGGGAATTCTTGTCGGAGATGCGTCCGATTACAACAACCTTTTCCAGCTTTACCTCAATGAAATCCCATTGCCCGAAAACGCAGAGGATCTGATCTTAGGGACAAGAGGAGAAGGCGGAAAGACTTTAGGCTCTGCGCTGGACCTGCCGGATGCTGCACAAATCTGCTCTTGTGAATCTGTCTCCAAAGGGACCATCTGCGGAGCCATTACTTCCGGAGCGTGCTCTTCCCTCAAAGAAGTCATCCAGCAAACAAAGGCTTCCGGATGCTGCGGAGGTTGTAAACCCTTGGTAACTGAGCTGGTCAATGAGACCCTGAAGTCCATGGGTCAGGAAGTAAAAGAAACCGTTTGTGAGCATTTTGAATACAGCAGACAGGAACTTTATGACTTGGTCAAAGTCCATAAAATCTGCACGTATCAAGAAGCCTTGGATAAGTTTGGAAAAGGAATGGGTTGCGAACTTTGTAAGCCGGTCATGGCCTCGATTTTCGCAAGTATCTACATGGAAACTGCCAACAGACAGATTTCCATTCAGGATTCCAACGATCGATTCCTGGCCAATATCCAGAGAAACGGAACCTACTCCGTAGTACCAAGAGTGCCCGGAGGAGAAATCACTCCTGAGAAACTGGTGGTCTTGGGTCAAGTGGCCAAAAAATATGATCTCTATACCAAGATCACCGGAGGTCAGAGAATCGACCTTTTCGGAGCTCAACTTCATGAACTTCCTCTGATTTGGAAGGAACTGATCGAAGCAGGATTTGAAAGTGGCCACGCCTATGGTAAATCTCTTCGAACTGTCAAAAGCTGCGTGGGTTCCACTTGGTGCCGATACGGAATGCACGACAGCGTAAGCTTTGCCATTCAGATTGAGGAGCGGTACAAAGGATTGAGATCCCCTCACAAGCTTAAAGGCGGAGTGTCAGGATGCATCCGGGAATGCGCTGAAGCCCGAGGAAAGGACTTTGGAATCATCGCTGTGGAAGGTGGATGGAACTTGTATGTCTGTGGAAATGGGGGAGCTAATCCAAAGCATGCTGTGCTTTTGGCTTCCCAACTGGATGACGAAACCTGCATCAAATACCTGGACAGATTCCTGATGTATTACATCCGGACTGCTGCTCCTTTGATGAGAACAGCCCCTTGGTTGGAAAAGTTGGACGGTGGACTGGACTATTTGAAAAAAGTAGTCATTGAGGATTGCCTGGGAATTGCCGAAGACCTGGAAAAAGAAATGGAAGACCTGGTACAGCGATATACCTGCGAATGGAAAGAAGCCATTGAAAACCCAGACATGATGAAGCGCTTCAGACACTTTGTCAATTCGGAAGAGACGGACACCCAATTGGTATTTGTGCCCATGAGAGAACAAAAAATGCCTAAACCTTGGTAAGATGGAAGAATTGGTAAACACCTATCAAACGGTAAGTACTGAAGAAGTACTTCACTGGGAAAAGGTCGGGTCTGTTTCAGACTTCCCGGCCAATGCCGGAGGATGTATCAAATATAAATCGAAGCAGGTGGCGGTATTTTATTTTGAAAAGACCCAATCCTGGTACGCTTGTCAAAACCTTTGTCCCCACAAGTTGGAAATGGTATTGTCTCGTGGGATGACCGGTGATGCGGCAGGTATTCCCAAAGTTTCCTGTCCCCTGCACAAAAAATCATTCTCCCTGGAAGACGGGAGCAATTTGAACGGAGAAGAGTACAGGATCGCCACCTATCCGGTCCGAATAGAGCACGGAAATGTATATATTGGTTTTGCCGATTAAACCAATTTCCATGAATCTCTTTGAACAAGCTCTCGAAAAAATAGACCAAATCAATTCCACAGATTCCAATCAAGAAACTGACGATGGAAAGTCCGTTCCCAAGGAACTGCTCTACTCCCAGAGAATGAGTGCGATGCTGGATTCATTTTGCCCGAATGCCCCGGATCATCTCAAAATTGCCGCCCGGGCACAACATATCGCCCGATGGAGAATTCCTCGAAATGAATACCCGATGGACCGGGTAGGCTACCTGAGATGGAGAGAAGAACTCAAAAAAATGCATGCATCGCTTACTGAAGAAATTTTAGCCGAGGTGGGTTATTCGGAAAGCTTTCAGCAAAAAGTAAGTCATCTGATCCGGAAAAAACAACTGAAGACCGATGAGGAAACCCAGACCTTGGAAGATGTAGTCTGCCTGGTCTTTTTAGAATTCTACTTTGATGAATTTGCCTCCAAACACGAAAAAGAAAAAGTAATCGACATTCTCCGAAAAACCTGGGCAAAAATGTCTCCCCAGGGAAAAGAGGCAGCCCTTCAACTGAAACTCAGTGAAGCAAGCCTCCAACTCATCCAGGAAGCAGTATCTCTCTGAAATGGCTCACAACAGAAAATCCCTAGATCAAGACACCTTTAACAGACTCCGGCGCCTTTACCTGATTGCTTTGGGCGCCATTGCCATTTCTGTCATTGCCAGCCAGATTTTAATCCGAGGCTATCTGGGGAATCAGGAAGATGACAGCAGACTGATCAATATCGCCGGACGGCAGAGAATGCTCAGTCAAAAACTCACCAAAGAGCTCATGCTTTTTGCTTTGGCAGAAAATCAATCCCAAAAAACATTCTGGATCGACAGCGCCAAAACCACACAGGCCGAATGGAAAAAAGCCCACCAGGCTTTGAAATCGGGGGATAAAGAATTGGGAATCCAGGCCAAAAACAGCCCGGAATTAATTCAGATGTTTGAGAAAATTCAGCCCTCTTTTGATCAGGTAAATGCCTCGGCCGAATCCCTTTTTCAACAGGCAAGTAGTCAAAATCAAGACAGCACTTTTACCCTCTCAGAACTAAACCAATTGCAAACGGCAGTTTCCAGTTTTTTGCCCCAAATGGAGCGGATTGTATACCAATATGACATGGAAGCCAAAGAGAAATTGGCTCAGGTAAAAAAACTGGAGATCATTTTAGCCATCGTCACCCTATTGATCTTGATGGGAGAATTTTTGGTGATCTTTTGGCCTTCTGCCAGAGCCATGAAAAACAGCATCCGTGATTTGATGGAGGCTGAAAAAAAGGCTATCAAGATGGCCAAAGACGCCGATTTCCTCTCTCAATCCAAAGAAAAATCCGTCCGGGAATTACGGGCCCTGAGCCAGGCCATGGACCAGATTTTACTTTTCGCCAGGATTACACCCGAAGGATACATTACCCATCTGGGAGATCAATTCGCCAGATTATTAAAGGTTAAAAACCTTCCTTTGAATACCAAGTTTTCGGAAATCCTCTCTATCAACGAAAATGAGCGGCTGACCATGGATCGGATCATTGCCGAAAACAAAAAATCAGGTTGGCAAGGGGAAGTCAAAGCCTCCACCAAAAACGGCCAGGAAATTTGGCTGGATTTCTCCATGCTTCCCTTCCATAGCAGCGAGGACAAGTCGGAATTGATTTTGGTCTGTCTGGACATCACCAAGCGCAAAGAAGCCATGCTGGAAGTGGAACGATTGACTAAGGAAAGCTTTGAGGAGAAAATGCTTCAGCAAAAAATTCTCAGCCGAAAAATCATCGAGAATCAGGAAAATGAACAAAACAGAATAGCCAAGGACATTCATGACGGGATAGGTCAAATGCTTACTGGCCTGAAATATCTTTTGGAAAGTATCGATTTGAAGGATCCGGAAAAGGCCGAAGAAAAAATCGAAAAGCTCAAGGTTTTTACCGCCAATATCATCAAAGGAGTTCGAACTGCGACTTTCAACCTGACTCCTCCGGAACTTTCGGATTACGGAATCGTCCCTGCTTTGACCGAACTCACCCAAGAGTTGGGTAAGCTTACGGACAAAAACATTATCCTGGTCAATAAAACCGATTTTAGCCAACGTCTAGACACTTTGGTAGAAATTAACCTGTATCGAATTACCCAAGAGGCAATTAACAATGCCATCAAATACGCTGATTCCACCCATATTTTGGTGACCATTTCCCATAGCGAAAATCTGCTCAGCATCACCGTAAGTGATAACGGAAAAGGTTTTGACAAATCCAGTCTTAAACCCAAGCCCGATAAGGATGGAGGAATGGGCTTGACATTCATGCAGGAAAGGATCAATTACATCAATGGGAGACTTTTTATCAACTCTGCCCCAAATCAGGGTACCCGGGTCACTTTAAATGTCCCCTTGTCCTAATCCACTAGATTTTCATACGTAAATTTGCTTATTTTAAATACGTATAAACTTTAGACTCCATGACCCCAATCCGATTGGTCTTAGCAGACGATCATGAACTAGTACGCGATGGGATAAAATCCCTATTGGAAAGTGAATCAGACTTTGAAGTGATCGATGAGGCCTCCGATGGCGAAGAAGCCATCGAGGTTACCTCCAAGAGACAGCCAGACATGATCATCGTGGATATCCGAATGCCCAAGAAAAACGGCATCGAAGTAGTAAGAAATCTGAGCTCAAAATATCCCAATATTAAAAAACTGGTCCTTTCCATGCATGATTCGGAGGAGTATGTTTTGGACTCCATCGAGGCAGGAGCAGACGGCTATTTACTCAAAGGATCCTCCAAAACCGAATTTCTGAAAGCTTTGAGAACCATTGCCGAAGGTGGAAAATATTTCGCCGGTGATGTTTCAGCCTATTTGTTAAAAAGTCTGACTGGAGGACACTCCAAAGCTCCCAAAACCGCTCCAGTGGAAACCCCGGCTGAATTGGAAATACTAACCAACCGTGAAAAACAGATCCTGAACTTGATTCTCCAAGGAAAAGGAAATCAGGATATTGCTGAGGAGCTGGACATCAGCAAAAGAACCGCTGAAGTCCATCGCTTTAACTTGATGAAAAAGCTCAATGTCAAAAATCTGGCGGAACTAACCCACAAAGCCAAGGAACTAAGCTTGATCTAAGTATTTTATTCTAACAAAAAAGCCTCAAGAATTCATTTTTTGAGGCTTTTCTTATTTTCATGAAGAATATTTTACGTACTTCTATACGTAAATAAGTATTTTTACTTACTTTTAGAATACTAAATGTAAGTATCATGAAAACTCTCAACGCCACCAAAGCTACACGACTGAACCTCCGGGATATCAAAAGTGTACCTATTCGAACCTTTTGGTTGACTTCTTTCGCCTTCTTCATCTGCTTCTTCGCATGGTTTGGAATTGTACCATTCATGCCGGATGTGGTGAAGGATTTAGGATTGACACCGGCTCAGAAATGGAATGCAACGGCCCTGGCTGTGGCCGGGACTGTCTTTGCCCGTCTTCTGATTGGAAAGCTCTGTGATAACTATGGACCAAGACTCTGCTACACCTGGTTATTGATTCTAGGATCAATTCCGGTCATCCTTAGCGGATTGGTCGTGACGCCATTTCAGTTTTACTTATGCCGTTTATTCACCGGATTTATTGGAGCCTCCTTTGTCATTACACAGGTTCATACCTCCCTGATGTTTGCCTCTAATGTTGTGGGAACGGCAAATGCTACTTCTGCCGGCTGGGGTAACCTGGGCGGCGGTGCCAACCGATTGGGAATGCCGATTATCGCGGCGATCGTGATTGGATTTGGAGTGGCCGAGGGAGAAGCCTGGAGATATGCCATGGTGATTGCCGGTGCAGTCTGCTTTTTGACCGGTTTGCTGTATTATTTCTTTACTCAGGACACTCCACAGGGAAATTTCAAAGATCTGGCAGCTCAGGGAATCAAAATCCAGAAGAAGAAAAAAGATTCCGTGGGATTTAAGGAATCCATCAAAGATTATCGTGTATGGGTACTTTTTGTAGTCTATGCAGCTTGTTTTGGAATTGAATTGACGGTCTATGGCACCATGGACGATTACTTACAGAACACTTTCCAACTTGAACGAATCACTGCAGGAAATATCGTCCTATCCTTTGCCTTGATGAATATATTTGCCAGAACCCTGGGAGGATTTTTCGGAGACAAATTCGGAAAACTCAATGGCTTGAAAGGTCGGGTTTGGTTCTTGGCTGTGATCCTGGTAGCGGAAGGAATCATGTTGAGTGTATTTTCTTTGGCAACTAGCCTTATCTTGGGAATCATCTTGCTGGTAGCTTTCAGCTTAACCGTACAGATGGCCGAGGGGGCAACTTTCTCTGTAGTTCCTTTTGTGAACCGTAAAGCCATAGGTTCCATTTCCGGGATTGTCGGAGCCGGAGGTAACTTCGGAGCCTTTATTGCCGCACTTTTCTTAAAATCAAAATCAGCCGTAGCTGAAAAAGCTGCTTTGGCAGCCACAGAAACCTTGGGGCCTGAGGCGGCGGCGGCAGCTCAGTCCGCAGCTGCAGCAAGCGCCCTTTCCAGCGGGTTCTTGATTATTGGGATTTTGATCATCGCAGCTGGTGCGATAACCTTGCTGATTCGATTCAGCCTGGAGGATGAAAAAGAAGCCAAAATCGAGATTGAAAACCTACAGCCGGAGCTAGTCCCGATAAAAAGTTAATTCCGAATTACCCAAAATAGCTCCTTGATTGCTAGCAAACTAGGAATCAAGGAGCTATTTTACTGGGAACGCATTTCAAACCAAACCTAAGTACCTTGATTACCCAGCCGAAGATAAAAACCACTTGTTCCTATTGCGGAGTAGGATGCGGAATTCTGGCTTCCCTGAATTCCCAAAATAAAGTCTCCGTAGAAGGTGATCCTGACCATCCGGTCAATAAGGGAATGCTTTGCAGTAAAGGAATGAACCTTCACTACGTAGTCAATGACACCAGTGATCGAATTCTGTATCCTGAAATGCGGTGGAGCAAATCCCATCCCCGGGAACGTGTCAGCTGGGATGATGCACTGGACCGTGCTGCCGGTGTATTCAAGTCATTGATCCATAAATATGGGCCGGACAGTGTAGGGTTTTATGTCTCGGGCCAGTGCCTCACCGAGGAATATTATATCGCCAACAAGCTGGTCAAAGGGTTTTTGGGCACCAATAACATTGACACCAATTCCAGACTGTGCATGAGCTCTGCGGTGGTGGCTTACAAGAAAACCTTTGGGGAAGACTCCGTGCCAATTTCCTATGAGGATATAGAGTTGGCAGATGTATTCCTGATTGCAGGGGCTAACCCGGCTTGGTGTCATCCTATTCTCTTTAGAAGGCTGGAAAAGCACAAGGAAAAAAATCCCAATGTCAAAATCATTGTCGCTGACCCCAGAAAAACGGATTCTGCCAGTTTTGCCGACCTTCACCTTCAGCTGATTCCCGGTACAGATATCATTCTGTACAATGCGATCGGAAGGAGATTGATTGAAACAGGTCTGATTGACAAATCCTTTATCGAAAAAAACACAGAAGGTTACCAACACTATAGGCGGCAAGTCATGTCTCTCAGCTTAAAACAAGCTTCTAAACTATGTGGCGTACCCGTGGAAGACATTAAGCATGCAGCAGATTTGATTGGGACATCCAATGGTTTTATCAGCATGTGGGCCATGGGATTAAACCAGAGTGTTGTAGGGACTGACAAAAACTTTTCCCTACTCAACCTCTCTTTGGTCACCGGAAGAGTAGGCAAGCCCGGAAACGGTCCCTTTTCTCTAACCGGTCAACCCAATGCCATGGGAGGCAGGGAAGTCGGAGGTATGGCTAGTTTATTGGCTGTTCATAAAGAACTGTCCAACCCCAAGCATCGGGAGGAAGTGGCTAGTTTTTGGGGAGTAGATCAGATCTCTCCCAAACCCGGACTATCCGCAACAGAAATGTTTGAGGCCTTGGAATCCGGGAAACTTAAAGCCATCTGGATCATCTGCACCAATCCTTTGGTCAGCCTTCCGAATCTTAAAAAAGTTGAAAAAGCCCTTTCCAATGCCAAATTCGTAGTGGTTCAGGACATTTCCCACCGCTCCGACACGGTGGCGTATGCCGATTTAGTCTTGCCTGCAGCAGGCTGGCTTGAGAAGGAAGGCACCATGACCAATTCCGAAAGACGGATTTCGTACCTCGGCAAGGGAATAGATCCTCCGGGAGAAGCAAGACCAGATGTGGAAATTCTCTGTGATTTTGCCAAAAGAATGGGATTCCGGGGATTTCATTTTAATAACACTGAAGAAATCTATGAGGAATATGTCTCCATGACCAAGGGGACATCCATTGATATTTCTTATCTCAATTATGATCGGCTTAAGTCCGAAGGGACCTTTCAATGGCCCGTTCCTGAATACCGACACACCGGTACTCCGAGGCTTTTCACGGATCACATTTTCCATACCCCAAGTAAAAAAGCCGTTTTTAATATTCCGGCTCAGCTCGAAACCACCTCCGAGCCCCCAAGCGCGGAATTTCCCTATATCATGACCACTGGACGGGTAAGGGATCAATGGCATACGATGACCAAAACCGGAAAAGTCTCCCGGCTCCGAACGCATTATCCACATCCAGTTTTGGAAATGAATAAAATCGATGCCTATATCGAGAAAATAAAAGAAGGGGATGTCGTCGAGGTGAAAAGTAAAAACGGACTGATCAGGGTACGGGTAAAAATCAGTACGAATGTTCGGGGCGGGGTGGTGTTTCTGCCCATGCATTGGGGAAAAGTCCTTCAAAGCGACCTGAATCGAGCAAATAACCTCACCTTCACTCGGATTGATCCTCAATCCAAGGAGCCTGATTTCAAATTCACCACCGTTTCTGTACAGAAATACAAAAAGCCAGTGGAGAAAATCGTGGTAATCGGTGCAGGAGCAGCTGCTTTTCGCTTCATTCAAAACTACCGGGACCACAATGAACAGGATTCTATCCACGTGTTTTCCAATGAACCTCATCCGTTCTACAACCGGGTACTTCTCCCGGAATATGTGACAGAAGAACTGACTTGGGAACAGCTCCAAAAAATCAAGGAAAACGAACTCAGGAAACTTAAAATCCAGCTTCACACAGGAATTTCCATCGAAAAAATAGACCCAGAAAACCAGCTTGTGATGGATTCCACCGGGCAGGAATATGCTTACGACAAGTTGATTTTGGCTACAGGAAGCAGGGCATTTGTGCCCAGAGAGGCACAACTGGATCTTCCTGGAAGATTCACCATGCGAAACAAGTCTGATGCTGACCGATTTAAGGCCTATTTGGAGTCCACAAATCTGCGTCCAGAAGACCAGCATGTGGTGATCGTTGGAGGTGGACTTTTGGGACTGGAATTGGCAGCAGCCTTGCAGCATACCCAAGTCAAAACGACTATTGTTCAAAGAGCTTCCCGATTGATGGAACGTCAATTGGACGGAGTATCCAGTAAGCTTCTTTCTCTGGATGTTCAGGAAAGAGGAATCCATATTTACTTTGACAACGAAGTCAGCACCGTCTTTGACGAGGAAGGTTCCAAAACGCTTAATATCACTCTGAAAAGCGGAAAGGTTCTTCAAGCCAATGCCATCGTCTATGCCATTGGAACCCAACCCAACATTAAGATTGCCCGGGATAATGGAATTCTATGTGGCCGGGGAGTCAAGGTAAATCAACATTTGCAGTCCAATTACCCAAACATTTTCGCTATTGGTGAAATCGCGGAGTTTGAAAACCAACTCTTTGGTATTACTTCCGCAGCGGAGGAACAGGCGGCTATTTTGGCCAACTACATTGCAGGAGATGTGAGCAGCTCTTACAGCGGATCAGTCTTGATGAATATCCTCAAGTTCAAAGATTTGGAATTGTGCAGCATCGGAGACATTACCATTCCTGAAAATGACGATTCTTATGAAGAAATTATTTTCACAGACATCAGCCGGCGCTATTACAAAAAATGCATTGTCAAAGACGACCTCCTGATTGGGGCAATTTTAATGGGGGACAAAAATGAATTCGCGGAATTCAAAACCCTGATTGAGAACAAAATAGAGCTATCCGAAAAGCGAAAATCCCTTTTGATGGGCTCTTCGGACACCCGACCGGTTTTGGGCAAATTAGTTTGTAGCTGTAGCCGGGTAGGTGAAGGCAATATTCGCGAAGCCATTGCCGGAGGATGTACAGCATTTTCCGAACTGTGTACCCAAACCGGTGCCGGACTGGGATGCGGAAGCTGCAAAACAGAAGTAAGAGAAATATTGAACCAAGCGAAGGTGCAGGTATGAAAAAGTCTTTTTCAAGAGTCGTGGTCAAAGGAGGGGTTTTATCTCCATCAGAACTGAAGCAGATTTTGGAACTTGCTGAAAATGCCGGCCTGACCACCATTTCCTTGGGATCCCGACAGGATATCCTTTTTATCAATGAGGACCAAAATTTTCAGATTGATTCTCAGGTAAAATTCCAGATCGTGCAACCCGAGCAATCCGGATTTGAAAATATCGTCTCTTCCTACGTTGCAGCGGATATTTTACCCAACACCCCTTGGCTGACCAGTGATAAGTACCTCTATCTTCTGGAGCAGTTTCGTCCGCAAGCCACTTTAAAAATCAACATTACAGACCCCAGGCAGCGACTCGTTCCCCTTTACACTGGACATATCAATTTCATCGCTTCAGAGCATGAGGATTACTGGTACCTATTTGTCCGGCTACCGGATTGGGAAAAAACAGAAATGTACCCTGCATTGATTTTCAGTTGGGATTTGGCAAAAGTAAGCTCAGCGATCGAGGATCTGCTGAAAGAAGAACCTGATACCACAGAAACCCTATTTGAATTGGTCAATGGGTTGGTAACCACAAACAACCGGACCGTAGATAAAAAATTGGAAATACCATTCTACCCTTTTCCCTACTATGAAGGCATGAATCGTGTGGGCGAAGACACTTATTGGCTGGGACTCTACTGGAGAAATAACAAATACTATATCGACTTTTTGAAAATCCTGTGTGACCTATGCGCAGATTGCAGAATCGGCAAAATCTCGATTACACCCTGGAAATCTCTTATTATTAAAGGAATTCAGGGAAAATATAAGCTTGAATGGGAAAAGCTCCTCGGGAAGCACGGGATCAATGTCCGGCATTCCATGCTGGAGCTCAACTGGCACCTCCCGGTCAACAACAAGCCCGCCTTGGAACTCAAGCAGTATTTGGTATCAAATTTTGACAAAAACGACATCAGTACCTATGGATTGACATTTGGCATTACGGACTATACAAAAAAGGCCTACTATTTCACCTCCATCATCATTGAGAAAAACCAGCCGCCTGCTGGATTGGAGGAA
This sequence comes from Cyclobacteriaceae bacterium, assembly GCA_033844545.1. Lineage (GTDB taxonomy): Bacteria > Bacteroidota > Bacteroidia > Cytophagales > Cyclobacteriaceae > Algoriphagus. Next base: position 16,114 of record JAJLJS010000299.1, read on the forward strand.
TTCCAACTGAGAGGTTCTTACAACCTGCTTTATGCCAAAAATTTCGACCCCAACACTCAGGAATACATTGTGTATGTTCAGGATGTCGACCAGTTTGAACTTCCAAGTCTATTGATCGAGCTCAGTAAAATGTATTTCAATCAACTGGGTATGGAAAATCAAAAGCCGGAAAAGATATCTTCATCCAAAGAGACTGTTGCCCATCTGGTCTATCAGTGTCAGGACTGCTTGACAGTATATGATCCGGAATTTGGGGATATTTCCCAAAATATTGCTCCCGGTACGGCATTCAAAAAACTTCCGGAGGATTACTGCTGCTCCCTGTGCGAATCTCCCAAAAGTCGTTTTGCCCAAAAAGTTATTTCCAAACATTTAGAATAATCGGTTTATAAAAAGCTCTTCAAAAGGGAAATTTTTTTACGTAGAAAATAAGTATTATATAAGTATTTTTACTTATTTTTATACGTATTAATCTTGAACCTATGAAAGCTCTATTGACCACCGCCTTTGTGTTGTTTTGTCTGATTCAGATCGGCAAGGCGCAAACATTCTCATTAGACGCAGATATCAGACCTCGATTTGAATATCGGCACGGATTCGGCAATCTTTTCCCGGAAGATGCAAAGCCATCGGCCTTTGTCATCCAGCGTTCCAGATTAAATGTCTCTTATGGAGACCCAAAATTGAAGGTCTATTTGAGCGTGCAGGATATCAGTACCTGGGGAGACACCCAGCAATTGGCCATTTCTGACGAAAACAATTCTTTCTCCCTATTTCAGGCCTGGTTAAATTATTCCTTTACAGAAAATTGGAGCCTTAAGCTCGGAAGGCAGGCCATCTCCTACGATGACCAGCGGATTTTGGGTGAAGTAGACTGGGCTATGCAGGGCCGGTTTCACGATGCCGCGATGCTGAAATATTCCAAAAACCACCTGGACTTGGATTTGGCTTTTGCCTTTAATCAGGAAAATCAAAAATCTGTCGGATCTGAGTATTCTAATCAAGGAATGTTTTCTTACAAAGTGATGCAAATGGCCCATGCCAAAAAAACCTGGAATAAAGGCTCCGTGAGCTTTTTGGTGATGAACAATGGGTTCCAAAAATATACCCAAGATCCCGTGCCTCAACCGGATGGAGTTTATTATCGCCAGACCACGGGAACCTATTTTAACTTCCCGGTAAATTTCATTTCTATTACCGGATCCGCTTATCTCCAAACCGGAAAAGCCAGTGCCAACAAGGACTTGAGCGCATATCAATACATGCTGGAGGCCAAGTACGCTCCGGGTAAAACTGCCTTTTTCCTGGGCTTTGAAAAATTGAGCGGAACTGAACCTCAAAGCTCGGAAAAGAACAATTCATTCTTTCCCCTGTACGGAACCAACCATAAGTTCAATGGCTACATGGATTATTTTTATGTGGGAAACCATGCCAACAACGTCGGGCTTAAAGACCTTTATGGAAAAATATTGTTGCCTGTCGGCAAAGCAAGTTTGGAATCCAAAATACATTTCTTTTCCAGTCATGCCAGCCTGGGGGAAGGGCAAAGCAATTATCTGGGAACAGAGTTAGATCTAGTTTTCATCAAATCCCTGGGAAAAAATGTCAAAATGTACCTTGGGTACTCCCAAATGTTTGCTTCCGAAAGTATGAGCCGCCTCAAAGGAGGAATCGAATCCAGTCCCGTGAACAACTGGGGATGGGCCATGTTGATCGTGAATCCGAAGCTTTTCGAGATCAGTTCCGATCAGAAATAATCTTCCCAAGTAAAATTGAGGTGAATCAAAAGTAGGAGGTGATTTCCTCCTCCTTTTATTTTTCTCAATCCCGGTGTTTGAAAAAATGTAATACCCCAGGAAAAACTGCATCCATAGACTCTTTGGCTCCTTGGGAAGACCCTGGCAAAGCGAGAATCAGGCTTTCTCCTAGTGTGCCTGCCACCGATCTTGAAAACATAGCCTGTGAAGTAATTTTCTGCCCATAACTTCGGATGGCTTCCTCCATGCCGTGAATTCTCCTCTCCAAAATAGACTCCAAGGCCTCTGTGGTTTGATCGCTTCTGGATAATCCCGTTCCTCCACAGCAGATGACCAATTGATGGGAGTGTGACAAATCGATAACTTTTTACCGGATAAGCTCAGGGTCATCCGGCAGGATCTCATAGGTGGTCACTCGAGTCGAAATACTTTTAAGTTTGGCCAACACCGCCTGTCCGGCAGTATCCGACTTTCCTTCCTTGGCTACAGCATCGGAACACACCTAAACCGCTGCCCGGATATTTTTTGCACTGGGAGGAATCTCCCATTCGTAATCCCCAAACTCTTCCAAAAGTCTGATTTCCTGGATTTGAATGTTTGTATCCATGGGTTTCAGCTTGTCATAAAAAGTAAGCGCAGCCACAGAGACTCCATGCATGGCTTCTAAATCAACCCCGGCTTTATAAATGGATTTGACTTGAACTTTGATCTGAATGAGCAATCCTTGGGTCTCATACGCTACCGAGATAAATTCAATCGGTTTTGGAGAGCTAAATGGAAAAAGTTCGGAAGTTTTTTTGCCTGCAAAGGGGCTGGCAACTCGCGCAGCCTCCCAAACATTCCCTTTGGGTATCGATTTTCCTTCAAGGCCAAAAGCGTAGCTTCTTGGCTGAGTTGCACCAAGGCAATGGCTGTTGCTTCCCGCAGAGAAGTAATATTTCGGGTAATGTTCATTCTTTCCTTTGCCTCATGAATCCTTAAAAATTTCCCAAGGACATCGATTCCCAAGAATTTCCCTGCCAAAATCTATAGGTGGAGAAAAAGTCAATTCATAAAGGGATATGTGTCCAAGTTCTGGAAGATAAATTCGTCCTCCAATTCAAAAACCATTTCCTCTTGAACAGTTTTGGTGGCTAAATGAACTACCTCCCCGATTACGAGAACCGCAGGACCATGAATGTGATTTTCTTTTACCAGATCCACGATGTTGCTCACAGTACCTATTATTTCTTTTTGGTGGGCTAATGTCCCGTTTTGGATCACTGCAACCGGAATACGCCCTTTTCCCTCATTTAGATAAATTTCCACGATTTGCCGTAGTTTTTTCAATCCCATCAGGATTATCACTGTAGCTGAAGATTGAGCAGCCAAAGCGATATCCTTGGAAAGCTTACCGCTACTGGTAGTCCCAGTGATTACCCAGAAACTCTCGGAAACTCCTCTTGAGGTCACCGGAATACCCAAAGCAGAAGGTACTGCCACACAGGAAGAAATTCCAGGGATCACGGTAGTCTCAATGCCAAAACTCTCCGCATATTCCTGTTCTTCTTTTCCTCTGCCAAAAACAAATGGATCCCCGCCTTTCAGCCGTACCACATGCTTTCCTTTAAGTGCCTTTGTTACAATCAACTTATTGATTTCTTCCTGGCTGAACGAATGAAATCCTTCCCTTTTGCCTACAAAAATTCTCTCAGCTTGTGCTGCATACTCCAAGATTTCTTCATTGACCAAGGCATCGTATAGCACAACATCTGCACTTCTCAGAGCTTTGACTGCTTTAAGGGTCAAAAGCTCAGGGTCACCAGGACCGGCACCGACCAAAGTCAGCCGGGATTGGGTGGAATTGAAAGTCTTCATAGGTCATAGGTTGTTAGATTTTGAAGTTCCTCCCGGGAGTTGATATTGCTGATGCATTGTTGATCCTTTGGCATCACCCACATTCGGGAAGGATTTAAGGCATCCACCAAGGGGCAGAGCTTGAGTTTGTCTTCTTCAATAGCTTGAAGAAAATAGGTTGAAAGTCTTTTATGATAAATCCCCACCAAGGGATAATCATGATTCCCGTCTGTGACCATTGCCAGACCAGACTTCTCCTGGCTAGCCAAAAGAAACAATTCCTCTACTATTGAGGTCGTTATTTGGGGAATGTCACAGCTTAAAATCAGATTCCAATCAGATTGGGTATGATAAAGTGCAGAATAAATTCCGCCGACCGGTCCTTTTTCTTGCACCAAATCAGCGATTACCGGATATCCAAAACGGGTGTATTCCTGATTTTTACTCAAAAGAAAAATGGAGGAAGAAAGTGGACGAACAGCCTCCAGAATCCACTCCATAAAGCTTTTTCCTTTGAACACCACCAATCCTTTATCCTCTCCCATGCGGGTGGCTTTTCCTCCACAGAGGATATAGATCGATAGGTTTAAATTTCGGTTCATGTGTTTTGTTGGCAATGGGAATATGAGATGGAGCCTTCCTTTACCTCAATTTACCTTGTATTAATGAGTACAGGAAGGTTCAATGATTAGAATACAGGGGCTATTGGATAGAGTAGATGGGCCTTTTTCCCAGAATTCAAAACCAAGGTAAGAAGAAATAAGTATTTATACGTAGTTTAATACGTATTTTTTTGCCTGATCAAAAATTCATCGTCTTGGGAATAAAAAAAGCACCTGATCCAGGCGCTTTAGTATTTCTTGCTTATAGGGTGATGGAGAAAAAGATTACCAGCTCCCTCCTGCTCCTCCTCCTCCGAAGGATCCGCCGCCGAAGCCTCCGAAACCACCGCCTCCTCCGAAACCACCCCCTCCAAAGGAGCCCCTGCCTCCGGAGAAATCTCCCCATTTGCCTTTACTGGAGCCTTTGAGCATATTGGCCAACATGATGGTCGTCCAGAGGTCGATTCCTCCTCCTTTTCCACCCATGTGGTTGTCGTTGTCTTTTCGATTTTTAATGAGTGGAATGATGATAAACAAGATGACGAAGAGCAAGATCAACAGGGCTGCTCCCCCGTGATTTCCGTCAGAGGTTACTTCCTCGGCTTTATACTCCCCGGAGGCCAGCTTGATGATCATGTCTGTCGCCTGGTCCAAGCCTTGGTAATAGGCTTCCATTTTAAAGTTGGGGATGATCAGGTTATTGACGATCCGTTTTGCTAAAGCATCCGGAACAGCTCCCTCCATCCCATATCCTGTGGCAATAAAAACCTTTCGGTCATTCATGGCCGCCAAAATCAGGATCCCATTGTCATTTTCAGCTCCACCGATTCCCCAAGCCTGGGCCAGTCTCTGGGAATAATCTGCAATTTCATAGTCCCCAGTGGATCTCATCATGACGATGGCGATCTGAGTGGACGTACTGTCGTTGTAGGCCACCAGTTTTTGCTCGAGCCGGCTGACTTCCTCTGCACTTAAGGTACCCGTAAAGTCATTGACTAATTTGGGAGGATTAGGTACAGGCGGAAAGTCCTGCGCCCAAAGCTGAGAGGATACTAAGAATAAGAAGAAAAGGAGGATGTGGGTTTTACCCAAATGAAATGTCATCCGAAAGTTCGTTTTTGTCTGTGGCCGAATCATAGGGAAAGTGGGCGCTCAATTGCTCTCCGGCTTGGTGAATCCCTTCCAATAAGCCTTGGGTAAACCTTCCTTCCCGAAAGTGTCCTGCCATGATATTTTTACATTTTTCCCAAAAATCAGCTGCTACCTTAGCATGGATGCCTGCATCTCCCAAAATGGCAAATTTGTGATCTTCCACCGCCAGGTAGAAAAGCACTCCATTTCGGTCTTTGGTTTGGTAGATTTTCAGGGTTTCGAAAACCTCCGCAGCCCTATCCAAAACATCGCCTTTACAGTGGTTTTCGATATGGATTTGAATTTCCCCGGAAGTCCGAAGCTCAGCGGCTTGGATCGCAGCCACCAATTTTTTCTTTTCTTCCGGGGAAAATAGTTTTTCAGCCATAATCCTTAAAACTGAACAGTAGGAGCATTTTCTGCGCCAGCAGAAGCCTCAAAATAGCCCTTGGTTTCAAATCCATACCATCCCGCAAAGATGTTGTTCGGGAAAGTCCTCAGGTTGGAATTGTAGTCCTGTACAGACTCATTAAAGTTTCGACGGGCAACCGAGATTCGGTTTTCAGTGCCTTCCAATTGGGCTTGGAGTTCCAGAAAATTTTGATTGGCCTTCAAGTCAGGATAGCGTTCCACGGTCACCAATAATCTACTCAAGGCTCCGGAGAGCTGTTCTTGTGCCTGTTGGAATTCTGCCAATTTCTCAGGAGACAGATTGTTGGGATCGATCTGAATGGAGGTAGCTTTTGATCGAGCTTCAATGACTCCGGTAAGGGTTTCTTGCTCAAAATCCGCATATCCTTTTACGGTGTTGACCAAATTGGGAATCAGATCCGCTCTTCTTTGGTATTGAGTTTCCACTTCGGCCCATTGTCCGTTGATGACTTCTTCTTTTTGAACGAACATGTTGTAGGTCCCCACCGCCTTGGTGTAAATAAAAATGCCAACTACTGCAAGGATGGCAATTGGAATCAATAGTTTTTTCATAATTCTATGCTGGTTTTAAAGCGAGATGTGTTCACGGAATTTCCGGACTTAGGTTGTTTGTAAGTTTCAAATTTATCCAAATTTCCTTTTGTGTACTTGAATTTTAAATCTGTTTTCTGAGAAAGAAGCTCACTTTATAGTCACTGTACTTGGTAATATCATTGTCGACATACCGTCTCATTTCCAGCTGGATTTCCCTGCCCTCTTCAGATCTCAAAAGCTTAAAAACATCGGCTAATTCCCACAGAAAGGTAGGAACTTTGTTGATGGAAAGAATTTCATCATAGGGCAAAATCCCTTCCCGATAAGCCGGGCTTCCCTGGCGGACTTCTCCGATATATAGGCGATTTTCATCATTCGGTACTTTCTTCACTATCAGCCCACTCATGTCAAATTCAAAGGGAGTGTAGAAAGTCTGACCTTTTCTTACCAAGAATCTTTTTCTTGGGTAATCCAAAATCAATCTGGTCTTGCCCAAAACCTCCGAGCCCAAACTCCCCATTCTACCGCTTGCCTGGATGATCCTACTATATTCCGTTTCCTCCGGATAGGAAGTGAGGACTTGTTCCATGGATAGGCCGCCAAGGGTTAGCTTGCTCACCCTTCCGATATACCCATACAAAATGCCTCCTAAAGATTGCCCCAATTCGGATTCAATGAACTGGTAGGGCATTTTAATGGAATCGGTGGTTTCCCGATTCAGGAGCAAGCCGTGATTTGCGCCGGTATCGATCAATAACTTGGCATCAAGTTTAGGTCCTCTGATTTGCTTTATTTTTGCCTGTATGTAAGCTTTATTGTCTTCGACAGACATATCCAGTTTGCGATAAAACGGGGGCTTCCACCAGATGGCTTTTTCTCGGAAAAAATCCAACCATCCATCGTCATAATTAATTCGAACCGGATTGAATTTGAAAAATTCATAGCCAATCACGCCATACACAGGAACTCCGATAACAGACTCCAGCTCAAAAAAATCCTGTTCTAAGACCAACAAACTCTGAAGCCGGCCTTCTATAGGACCTAAATCCAGCGTATTGATCGGAGAAACCTGAGCCATGATTTGATCGCTTCCATCCGCTCCTACAATATTGATCCGCCGGGTATATTCCAGCCCTATGGCATCTCCGAGCGTTTTACTGAATAGAATATTGGATTTTACTCCGGTGTCAATCAGAAAATTAATCGGTTCGCTACCATTAATGGAAACAGGTAAAATGATCAGATTATTGGAAGAATAAAATGGTACACGAGCCATCCTTTTCTCCTCCTTCATGAAAAACCCCGGCACTTGGGCTTTTGTCATAAAAGCCCAAGCAATCAGAAAAAAAAGAATCAAATACTTTTTCAAATGCCGGGAATTTTGGGTGTAATCGTCTCTTTAAGTTAGCAACTTTTATCTTGGGAGCTCTATCCTTGAAAATCGAATTCTGGCCATAAATGTTACAGGAATTCCTAAGGGAAGTAATATTTATTTAGAATAAACCCAAATTACATCGCTTTGAAATGACATCGTTGCCCAAGAAATCTGAAACCTCCATCTTTAAATTTAGACCCAAGCACCATGGCAGATACCGTACTGATCGAAAAAGCCAAAAAAATTTTTGAAAACTTTTTGGCCAAACAAGGAAGCCGAAAAACTCCTGAAAGATTTTCGGTCATCGATGAACTCTATATTTTGCCGGAAGATGAGCATATCGATGTGGAGGGACTTTTTCTGAAAATGCGAAATAAGGGCTATACCATTAGCAGGGCGACTATTTACAATACACTTGACCTTTTGGTGGAAAGTGGACTTGCCGTCAAACATCAGTTCAAGGATAAAGTAGCGCTCTACGAGCAAGCGCTGACTTACAAGCATCATGACCACCATGTATGCAATCAATGCCGAAAGATCCGGGAATTCTCGGATCCACTGATCAATCAAATCAAGGATAAAATGGGGAAGGAATTTCAATCTGCGATCACCAGCCACTCCTTGGTCTTGTATGGAGATTGCAAAATCAAAAACTGCGAAAACCTCAACTCCCCTTCCTTCTAAAAACTTTCCGATAGATCTGCTTACGGTAGGCAAATTGGACCCATAACAAGGGTTGCAAAATCCAATTCATCCAGGAAAATGGGGCCTCAAATTCGATCTCATCCACAATTTTTGACTCGATCCCAGTGGAAATAACCCGGTGTTTATGCCTCCATTTTTTCAAAAAAAAGGGCAAATCAATACCCTCGTCGACGAAGAAAAACTCCAGCTCATCTGTATGATCTTCGGTGATTTCACTTGTCCATTTTTGGCTGAATAGCAGAAAATTCAACTTTAGACTGACCTGATCTCCTTTTTCACAGCCATCAAAACGAAGAACCTTCACCGGAGGGAACGGAGGGCTTAATTTTCGAAAAAGGGATTCGTCAAATCCCGCTTTGACATCCAGATATCCCTGTTCTACACCCGTTTCAATTTTTAATTTCATCAGAAGCTCAGAATAAACAACAAAAACAAGATCAGCCAAATGAC
>JAJLJS010000300.1:0-14977 GCA_033844545.1 Cyclobacteriaceae bacterium
GCAAACTCTTCCCCTATTTCATCTCGGGAATCCATCCCCAGTCTATAGGGTAGCTGTTGAGAAGCTGCTACATCTCCGAGTTCGGTGGCATCAATCAGGATTGGGGCTTTTACGGTATGTTTCTTTCCGTTTTTTTGGAAACTAACTTCCCACATTCCTTGGGAATAGGTTGCCTTGGTCCATTTACTTTCTAAGGAAAGCGTAAGATCAGGAACTTCATCGGCCATTTTTCGAAGGATATTCTGTCCAACTTTCGGTTCAAACAAAGTATTGCTAACCCATCCGGTGGACAGCTTGTCCAAGCCTCCGTAATGTGCTGCGAGATGGGATCGAAACTCACCCCAAATACCTCCTGCCAAGCGGTGGTTGCCATCGATGGCAGAAACTCCTGCTGAGGTCAACATTCCACCCAACCAAGGAGTCTCTTCGATGATCAACGTTTTTACTCCCTCCCGGCCCGCACTGATTCCGGCAGCGGTTCCACTCGCTCCTCCCCCGACAACAATCAGCTGGTATTCTTGTGAAAAGATCGGATGGACAAAGGATAATCCAAGGAAAGCAATACAAACAAAAATTCTGGTAATCATAATTGGGCAATTTGGCTGATTTGGGTAAAATTTAATTTGAACTAACCGGGACTACATTTTCTTCATTTTTTCGCTCGCTATAAGCTTCATTTGGATTGAGTCCTTCATACAGTGCTTTTAGCAACAGTCGGGTATTGTCTTCTGACATTTCCCAAAACATGCCCCCTTTCAGGCCTTTTTCCCGAATGAATTGGGCTTTCTTTTGCATTGACTCAGGATCCTCATAGGTAATCCAGCTAGAATCCTGAGGAGAATACAGGTACGGGGCTTGGGCTTTTTCATCCCAGAATCTCTTAAACTTTGAGGTCATGCTGAGGGCATAAATCTGATGGAAAGGCAGTCCCATGCGGTATTTTCCTTCTTGAAAAAGCCCATTGGATTCGGGGCTTACCCCCTCCCACATTCTGCCATAAAATGGAATTCCCAAAACAATCTTATCGGCGGGTACTCCAAATTCAATGTGTTCTTCCACAGTGGTGGAAGCTGACCTTCCTTTTTCTCCATTCGGAAAAAGGTTGGCATGATGGCCAGTCTTGGAATCTCCGGCAGTGTAAAAATCATAGGCCATGATATTGATAAAATCCAGATATTGCTGGGCCTCTGCCAGATTGTTGACTTCCAGGTATTTTCTAAAACCTCCTGAGGCAATCGTGGTGAGGTAATGTGTGTTATTGACCTTTCCCAAGGAATCCAAAGCTTCCCGGAAACTTTTCAACATCAACACAAAATTCTCCCGATCCTCAGGCCGAACCGGATTATTGTCCCCTTGAAGGGCGGGATATTCCCAGTCAAAATCCAGCCCGTCTAAATTGTGTTTGAGCAAATAGTCAATTCCTGATCGAGTGAGTTTTTTTCTGCCTTCTTCGGTAAGTACCGCATCCGAAAATCCTTTGCTATGCGTCCATCCTCCGATAGAGACCAGAATCTTCAGGTCCTTATTTCTTTCTTTTAGGCTATGCAGTTTGATAAAATTGAGGCTGTCCCTTTCCCGGTGCTTTTCCTCCATAGGAGCGACCAATCCCATGCTATCCACATGGGCAAAGGCATAATTGACATGGGTGATTCGCTCGGCAGGAATGTGCTTTTCCTTGATGTTTTTCCATCCCGCCACATAGGCGACAATAACTTTTGGAGAATCCTCTTCTTCTGAAACCTTCCTTGAACAGGCACTTGCAGAAAAGACAATGACCAAGAAAAGAAAAACGTACTTCATGAGATTATTTGTTTTATGCACTTAAGGTAAAAAAAGACAGAGGCTTCGGGAAAACCAAAAGCCTCTGTCAGATAAAATTAGGCTACGGGGAGATTAATTTCCTCCGTCCCACCAAATTTTGGTCGCGAAGAGATCTCCACCCATTCTGGAAATCGCAGCCTGATAATTTTCAGGATTTGAACCGATTTCAGATTCCCAATATCTCAGTCTTCTTGGAATGAAATTCCCCTCGAAAGCATTAGGGTCTTGTGTTGGTGTCAAAACCGGATAGCCTGTTCTCCTCCAGTTGGACCAAGACTCAATGTCATTCAAGTAGGTAGCCGCCCAATATTCCTCTCCGATCAATCTCAGTTTGTTTTGAGCGGAAGCAGCCGCAAATCCTCTACCGGCTAGATAAGCCGAGATTTTGTCGGAAGAAACTGCAAAAGATGGATCAAAAGCTGTCCATGAGTTGATTGCAGCGGTGACACCAGCATTGAAGAACGCTTCAGCGTTTCCGGAAATCCAACCTTTTAACACAGCCTCAGCCTTCATCAGCTCTACTTCCGCGTAAGAGATGAGGTAATATGGATCTTCCCAATCCAAATATTTGAGGTTGAGCATGGAGAAGTTTTGCTGCACGATGGTAAACCCATCCAATGTTCCCGGAGGTACAACATCTCGGATATTGGTAGAATTGTATCCATTGGGCATACCGATCTGTTTTGCAGGATCAGTGATCCAAGTGGAAGCATTATCGGGATTACCTACACCACCCGTGATGATCATTTTTCGAGGATCATTGTTGGTATTCATCCAATCCATGAAGGTCTTGGAGATTTTACAATCTCTGGAATATTTGTAGGTATTCCAGTAGCCGTCATTCAGACCGTTTCGGTTGACACCTTGAGGTCCCGGAGCATATTTGATGAATGCAATATCCGCATTGGAAGTAAATGATCCACTGTTGAAGGCTTCAGTAAACACTTCTTTGGCTTTGGCTTGATCCACATTCGAAATTCTCATGGCCATTCTCATCAAAAGCGCATTGGCAAATTTTTTCCACTTGGCGATATCTCCTCCGTAGATAAAGTCCTGGGCACCCAATGGTCTGGCTGAGCTGGAAAACCTGTCTCTTGCAGCCTTCAGATCATCGATCATTTTATAATAGACATCTTTCTGTGGCTCGTAGGTAGGAAACCAGTTTTGCTCTCCCTCGAGTCCATATCCAGCCTGAGTGTATGGAATATCTCCATACATATCCGTCATTCGGTGCAGGTCAAATACTCTAAGGATTGTGGCTGCTGCATTGACATTGGCCTCGGCTGGATTGTCTTTTGTTTTCCGGATTACTTCCGAAAACAGACGGATCACATCCGTAAAGTGACGCTCCATGTAAGCGCCGGAATACTGCGCTGAATAGAAATACTTATCCCCACTGAAGTAGGAAGCTGTAGATGCAGTATGCTGAATCATCGTCGCAGCATAAAGCATATTTGCCCGGGTATTTTCATATTCCCCGCCTATTCTCAATGTTCCCAAGGAGAAGAGATATTGCATGTCGATATTTTCGACTGCATTTTCATTGATATTCAGGTCTAGCAAATCCTGCTCGCTACAAGAGGTAGCGAAAAGCATGGAGGCAAGCATCAAACCTGTTAGTTTATGTGATATTCTCATTTTCGTGTTTTTTAGGTTAGACCTTCTTAAAAATTAGCAGATAGGTTGAAACCAAAGCTTCTGTTGGCCGGAACTGAGAAGAACTCCAATCCTTGTGCATTACCAGAAGTGGTGTAAGAAGCCTCAGGATCGATATTAGGCGTATTTGACCACAATAGGGCCAAATTCCTTCCCACCAAAGACAAAGAAAGAGACTGGAAAGGAGTCTTTTGGATGAAGCTATTCGGGAAGGTATACCCGAAGGAAAACTCTCTCAGTTTGGCGAAAGAGGCATCATACACGACATTTTCAGTCACCAAGGAATACCGCTGCCAGTAGTTATCGATCAGGTACTTGGTCGGATCACTAGGATCTGCCGGAATGGTCCATGTATTTGGCGTACCTTCTGGAGTCACTCCACTTACAGTCAAGGAGCCGTCACGACCATTCAGGGTATTTTTGTGCAAGCCTAGCTGATAGGCAAAATAGTCTGTACCGGACATGATTGATCCGCCGGATCTAAAGTCGATCAAAGCCATCAGTCTGAATCCTTTGTAGGTGAAAGTATTGGTCAGACCACCAGAAATTGGATGTCTACCTTCAGCGATGGTTTCGTATCCTGAGGTAGTCACCGGAAATCCATTGGCATCATAAACTTTCTGTCCGTCGATTTCCAAATGCTTGAATCCGGCAATCATACCCAGTGGCTGCCCGACGATATGACGGATACGCTCACGTCTTGTTCTGGCTTCATCCAAGTTGATAAATTCGATCGGATCACCTGCGGCATTGGTTCCCAAACTGAGAACTTCCGATTGGTTATTGGCAAAATTGAAGGAGATATCCCATCTGAAATCACCTACAATAGGTGCAACATTCACCAATAATTCAATCCCTCTGTTTCTAAGCTCACCGATATTGATGGTGGTCGCTCCAAATCCAGAGGTTGCAGAAATGCTGGTATTCAGGATATCGTCATTGGTGGTTCTGTTGTAATAAGCCACATCGATTCCCAATCGGTTACCAAAGAATCTGAAATCACCACCGATTTCATATTCGGTGGATACATAAGGCTTCAGGTTGGCGTTTGGAATGGATCCGTTGTTGATTTGCCCTAAATTCGCTCCCAAGTGTCCTGCACCTACCAAACCATAGGTCAGGTTCAATGCATACGGATTTGGTGCACCACCCCCTACTTGACCCCAGTTACCTCTCAATTTAGCAAAGGTGAAGAACTCAGGGAATTTGAACATATCTGAAATCACTGCAGATACCCCAACAGATGGATAGAACAATTTGCTGTTTTCAGGAGAAAGCGTAGAAAACTGGTCTTGTCTTCCGGTAAGGTTTAAGAACAACATGTTTTTGTACCCAAGGTTCGCTGCTGCGAAATAGGAGTTGATCCCAAGTTCGGAAAATCCATACCCAAATGTAGGTGCTGCAACGTTGGTCACCGAGTGGAAGAAAGGAACCACAAGGTCATTTCCGCCACCATTTTTGGATTCGATAGTTCTTCTCATAATGTTGGAACCTACAAAACCATCCACATCGAAATCACCGAAGGTTTTCTGGAATCCGAGCATGAAATCCGTGTTATTTTCCCGGATAGTCTGGGTAGTAGTATTGAAGCTTCCTCTTGGTTTAAAGGCAGTGCCGTAGGCTTCGAATGCATCATCAGCTCTCACTTGGTAATCCGTACCGAATCTTCCCTGTGCATACAACCAGTCAGTGAAATCATATCTCAAGGACATATTCCCCAACACCCGATCAGTGACGTCTGTTCTTCCCCATTGGTAAACTGCCCAATACGGGTTGGTTTGGAAGACATTGGACTGATATCTCAGCTCAGTACCATCTGGCAATGCTCCGGGTTTGTTAGGGTCACCTTTGATGACATCCAGAGGAATGTTCCCCGGCTTAACTACCATGGAGAAGTTAGCATTCCCTGGAGAGTCAGACAATCGAGGTCTGTTTTGTGCTTCTTGCTTGGAATATTGACCTGATACTGCCAGGGTAAACTTACCTTGTTTACTGTTTACATTGATGTTAGCCACATTTCGGTCATAGCCTGCATTTGGTACAACATCTTCATTGGTCAAATTTGAGAAAGAGAATCGATAGGTTGTCTTATCATCCCCTCCGAATAAGGCTACGGAGTTATTCCAGGTAAATCCTGCGGAGTAGAAATCCGAAAAATCTTCCCCGAGGTAAGCATAAGGTCTTTGTTGCCCGTCGAATTGGATAGCTTGAGCACCGTCATATTTTGCACCCCATCCATTGGTGGCGGTATTCAGTGCTTCATCTTGAGTCAGCGGTCTTCTTCCATCCTGGCCAGGACCGTAAATTCTTTGGAAGTCTGTTTGATCTACCACACTTTCCACTGTAAAGTTGGAATTGATTGCAACCCCAACACCTTTTCTCGCTTTACCGGTTTTGGTGGTGATAATGATCACGCCATTGGCGGCACGGGCACCGTAAAGAGCTGCCGCTGTATTTCCCTTCAACACGGATAGGGACTCGATATCATCCGGGTTGATCGCTGCTAGACCATCTCCGGCATCGTTTCCACCCCAAAGGCCTGCCGAACCCAAATTTCCGGATTCAATGGGCACCCCATTGACGATATACAAAGGCTGGTCATTTCCAGTCAGGGAAGATCCTCCCCGGATGACCACTCTGGTCGAACCTGCAGCGCCTGTCGCAGGCGGAGTTACATTCACACCAGCCACTTTTCCGGTAAGAGCGTTCCCTAAATTGATCGCACGGGATTCTGTAAACTTATCTCCGGAGAGCTGGGTCACAGAATAGCCCAATGATTTTTGATCCCGCTGCATCCCGAAAGAGGTCACGACCACTTCTTGGAGCTCACTCAAATCTTCATCCAAGACCACATTAAGTTCAGTCTGGTTTCCAACTGTAAATTCTTTGGACGTAAATCCTATGAAAGAAAATACTAGAACGGATTGCTCCGTTACCGAAATAGAATACTCACCATCCACATTGGTGGTGGTACCCCTTTGACTAGTCTTGTCGAGGATTGTGACCCCCGGCATGGGAAGACCATCTGTTGATGCAGTGACCTTTCCCCTCAACACTCTCTGTTGGCTTTGTGCTGCGAAAGAAATTCCGAGCACCATGACCAAAGAGAAAGCAATTGATAGAAACTTTCTCATAGCTGGCAATAAAAGGTTATTTTATAAATTGATTGGAATACCCGGAACCCCGGATGCGTTAAGGAGAAATGATTTTGTAAACAGTTCACCATATATATTTTTTAAAATTTCAGAAGAAAACGAAGGAAACAAACGCTGTTAAAAAACTCCTTTTAACCTAAAATCTTCAGGAATTTACCTTATTGTACCTGGCCTAAAGCTAGAGATTTCATGCAACTCCTCAAAAAAATATCTTTAATTTTTTTTATCAAGAAATCAATAAATCATTAAATTTTTTAAATAAGTAAAATATTCATTTTATTTATTTTTAGTTTGAAGCGTTACTTTGTTTCATTATTATCTCACAAACCACTAATTAAGACAAAAATTGCTTCTGATGATCCGAAGGTTTTATTAAAAATCTAATCAACACTAGGAATAAGTCAATCTTCCTGAGAAAAAGGAAATTTTTTCAATCTAGTCCATTATGCTCCAGGTGATTTGAACCATAAAAAAGCCATCCTTTTTGGGGATGGCTTCTAAATCAATCGAAACTTTCAGACGACTACCGAATGAATAGCATTTCTCTATACTTCACCAGTGGCCAGCTTTCGTCGTCTACCAGAAGTTCTAACTTATCAACTGCATAGCGGATTTTTTCAAAATATCCTTCTTTGACATCTTTCTGATATCCCTTCGCTCTTTTGATGATATCCTCTTCTTTGTTGAGTTTTTTTCTGGCTTCAGTCATGTCCCTCACAGCAATTTTCAAGGATTCGATATGCTTGGAGACCTCTTTGATTGTGTCTACAGCTGCCGAGTTGTCCAAGCCAAGTCCTTTCAATCCATTTGCATTTTGGATGACTTTGTTTTGATAAAGGATTGCAGTAGGGATGATATGATTCAAGGCCAAATCTCCCATCACACGGCTTTCAATTTGAACTTTCTTGATAAATGCCTCCAATTCAATCTCGTGTCGGGCATGGATTTCCACTCCATTCAGAACATTATGACGCTCAAATAGCTCCTTGGTCGCCTTTTTGGTATATACATCCAAAGCTTCAGGGGTAGACTTCAAGTTGGAAAGTCCTCTTTTCTCAGCTTCTTTCGCCCATTCCTCAGAATATCCGTCTCCCTCAAATCTGATTTTCTTGGATTCTTTGATGTATTTTCTCAGCACATTGACAATGGCAATTTTCTTTTCTTTGCCAGCACTCATTTCTTTTTCGATGTCTTTGTACATCGTTTTCAATACGTCAGCAACGATGACGTTCAAGGTTGTCATTGGTCCGCCGCAGTTTGCAGAAGAACCTACCGCTCTGAATTCAAATTTATTGCCGGTAAAGGCAAATGGAGAAGTTCTGTTTCGATCTGTATTGTCCAGGATGATTTCCGGGATTTTAGAAATACCCAGCTTCATGTACATGTTATCACCCTTTTCGATTTTCACGTTTCCGTTTTTCTCCAACTCATCCAAAAGATCAGTCAAGGTAGCACCCAAGAAAACAGACATGATTGCAGGAGGAGCTTCGTTCGCACCCAAACGGAAATCGTTGGAAGCAGAAGCAATACTGGCTCTCAACAAATCGGCATGATCATACACTGCCTTGACAGTAGCCACCAAGAAGGTCAAGAACTGAAGATTCTCTCTCGCAGAGTTGCTAGGCTGGAATAAGTTTACCCCGGTATCCGTGATCAAAGACCAGTTATTGTGCTTACCGGAACCATTGACGCCGGCAAATGGCTTCTCGTGAAACAACACCTTGAGGTTATGTTTTTCCGCCACTTTGTCCATCACATCCATCAACAATTGGTTGTGGTCGATGGCTTTATTGATTTCTTCGAAAATCGGTGCCACTTCAAATTGGCCAGGAGCTACTTCATTATGACGAGTGGAAACTGGAATACCAAGTTTGTGCGCTTCAATTTCGAAGTCCATCATGAAGTCCTTTACGCGGGTAGGGATAGATCCAAAGTAATGGTCTTCCAATTGCTGACCTCTGGCTGGAGTATGGCCGTAAACTGATCTACCGGACATCACCAAATCAGGTCTGGCTGCAAACAACGCCTTATCCACCACAAAGTATTCCTGCTCAACTCCCAAAGAAGGATTGACTTTTCTCACATTTCGATCAAACAACTGGCAGATTTCTACTGCTGCACCACTGATTGCCTCCATGGATTTGAGCAAAGGAGTCTTGTAGTCCAAAGCTTCTCCAGTGTAAGAAACAAAGATGGTGGGGATACAAAGCGTCTTTTCAAATACAAAAATCGGAGAAGATGGATCCCATGCAGTATATCCTCTTGCTTCAAAGGTAGAACGGATCCCACCATTTGGGAAAGAAGATGCATCCGGCTCCTGCTGCACTAATGCTGAACCCTTGAATTTCTCCATGCCGGCATACATATCAAAGAAGGAATCATGCTTCTCGGCAGTTGACCCAGTCAATGGCTGAAACCAGTGGGTATAATGGGTAACTCCTTTTGACATTGCCCAAATCTTCACTGCGGATGCGATTTCCTCTGCAGTCGATGGGTCGATTTTGGTTCCTTTGTCAATAGCCTCCATGACTTTTTTGTACACGGAAGGCGCCAAAGATTGCTTCATTTGAGAAGGCCCAAAAACATTGGTGCCGAAGTAATCTGAAATCTTTGAAGATGGAGGGGTAACCGTAACCCTCTGTCTAGCCTGAACCATCGTCAAGGCCTGCTGTCTTAATGTTGCCATATCTACAATACTGTGGTTTAAGAATACACCCACAAAAATAGAAAAATATGCATGTGAAAATGCAAGCCGGGCTTTTTTGAGGTCATTTTTTGAAAAATTTCCACTTTTTTCAAAAAAACACGGCCTTTTTACATCCAAAAGCCGAAAAAAAGTGTGTTTTACTCCCCAAAATTGGAAAATTGAAAAAAGAAGGGGATTGTTTACCTTTGCAAACTCATCCTTCTTTCTTGATTTGTGAAAAAAGTCGCCTTTTATACCCTCGGTTGTAAGCTAAATTTCTCAGAAACGTCAACAATTTCCCGACAATTCGAAGAGAAAGGCTTCCTGAAAGTCGATTTTCAGGAAAATCCCGACATTTTCATCATCAACACCTGCTCTGTCACCGACAATGCCGACAAAAAGTGTAAAAAGATCGTCAAGGAGGCTAAAAAGATTTCCCCTGATTCTTTTGTGGCCATTATCGGCTGCTATGCCCAGCTTAAACCCACCGAAATCTCAGAAATCGAAGGGGTAGACGCCGTCCTCGGAGCTGCTGAAAAATTCCGATTGCACGAGCTATTGGGGGATTTTGCCAAAGAACAAGAGGCAAAGGTATTGGCCAGTGAAATCACAGAAGCCAAATCTTTCAACAATGCCTACTCTATCAATGACAGAACCCGGACTTTCCTAAAGGTTCAGGATGGCTGTAATTATGGCTGTGCTTTTTGTACTATTCCTTTGGCCAGAGGCAAAAGCAGAAGCAATACCATTGAGTCGGTGCTGGCTTCTGCCCGTGAAATTGCCGCAACCGATGTCAAAGAGATCGTACTCACTGGCGTGAATATCGGAGACTTTGGAATTGTGGATGGAAAGAGAAATGAACGCTTTGCTGATTTGGTCTTCGCTTTGGACGAGGTAGAAGGGATTGATCGATTCCGGATTTCCTCCATCGAGCCGAATTTGCTAACCAACGAAATCATTGAATTTGCGGCAAAGTCCAAGCGCTTTGTCCCCCACTTTCATATTCCCCTACAATCAGGTTCGAATACAATTTTGAGAAGAATGGGGCGGCGCTATCTGCGGGAATTGTACGAAGACCGGGTTTCCAAAATCAAAACGCTGATGCCCCATGCCTGTATTGGGGTGGATGTGATTGTTGGGTTCCCCGGAGAAACGGATGAACTCTTTCTAGAGACCTACAACTTCCTGAACGAACTGGATATTTCCTATCTCCATGTCTTCACCTATTCCGAAAGAGCGAATACCCGGGCAGTGGAAATGGAGGGAGTAGTTCCCATGAAAAAGCGAAACGAGCGATCCAAGATGCTGCGCATTCTTTCTGAGAAAAAGAGGCGAAAATTTTACGAAGAAAATCTAGGCCAAACCTTCACGGTTCTTTTCGAGGAAGATGTAGAAAACGGGAAAATGCACGGGTTTACCGAAAACTACATTCGGGTAGCCGCCAAATACGACCCCATGCTGATCAATGAATTGAAGGCAGTACAGCTGGACCGCATCAACGAAACTGGAAATGTGGAGGTTTTGGAACCAGAGATGGTGTATGAAAAACATTAGAGGAATTTCAAATAAAAATCACCCCTCCGGGGCTCTTGTTAATCCCTATTTCCTCTCACCCCCGGCTCCTTCCAGTCACCGGAGGTCATAATCAATGACGATCCTACGGATCTAGGCTTTAACCACTTGAACTCCATTGTTTAATGTCGCTAGATTTTGTACGATTTGCTCCGAAGGAGCTTTACTCCTCAAAAACGAGAGCACAGTCGATGGCCATAAAACAATTTTATGATTTAAGTCCCGAGGGGCAGTTTTTCTATTCTTTAATAATTTTTAAATTAGTTGTACTTAAAGAATATTTTTATGAGTTCTTACCGTCAGCTTTTGTATCATATTGTTTTTCACACCAAGGGAGCTGAAAAAACAATTTCTGAGTCCCATTCCAAAGAAGTGTATAACTACATCTGGGGTATAATAAAAAACAAAAACTCTAAACTTTTTCAGATCAACGGTGTGGAAGATCACATTCATTTGTTGGTCGACATCCACCCTACCATTCCTGTTTCTGACTTTGTACGGGATGTTAAATCATTTTCAAGTGGCTGGATGAGGCAAATTGGATGGTTTACAAAATTCAAAGGTTGGGCTGAAGGTTATGGTGTATTTTCTGTTTCTTTTAACAAAAAGGATGTGATTATTGGCTATATCAAAAAACAAAAAGAACATCACAAGACCATTTCTTTTGAAATGGAGTATCGAAAACTTCTTCTGGAAGAAGGAATAAACCTAGACGAAAAGTACTTTTTAAAATAAGGAATACTTCCTTTCAGGGTTTTTGTGGGGTTTCTTCTTTTTTCTCTAATGTCCTTTCAATCAAGAAAGGTTAAATAAAGTAAAGATCTTGCGGATCTAGGCTTGAACTACTGGAACTCTTTAGGTAAATGTCGATTGTTTTTGAACGATTTGCTCCGGAGGAGCTATACACTTCATGACCGCGGGCGGAAGCCCGTGGCACAAACGCCTTTATACCCTAAGCCCCAAAGGGGTGAAACTTTTTCCTTGCCTCTTCCAATCCTGATAAAATTTCCTAATTTCATCTTCATCAAAATCCCACTTTTTCGTGAGCCAAAATCAGTTACCCATTCTCCAAGACGAATCCTGGCTGGAGCCATTCGCGCCGGTGATTGAAAAACGCTACCAACGATTCCAATCCACCATTCAGGCCATCAACGACTTCTCCGGAAGTATCCTGGAATTTGCCCGGATGCATGAGTATTACGGCGTGCATTTTGACAAAATAAGAAACGGCTGGATCTACCGGGAATGGGCGCCTGCGGCAAAGGAACTCTACCTGATCGGCGATTTTAATTGGTGGGACCGTAAATCCCATCCCCTAAGAAGAAATCACCGGGGAGATTGGGAAATTTTCCTTCCTAAAGATCCCTACCAAGACACCTTTGTTCACGGTAGCAAAATCAAAGTCCGGGTTATCGGAGCAAACGATTCTGACCTAGATCGTATCCCAGCCTATATCACACGGGTAGTCCAGGACGAAAAAACTCACGATTTCGCCGGTCAACTTTGGTTTCCCGAACTGGAATTCAAATGGACAGATCAAAACTTTTCCCTAAAAACAGCCGCTGAAATGCCCCTGATCTATGAATGTCATGTGGGCATGGCTCAGGAAAAGTTAGGCGTCGGCACCTATCACGAATTTGAAGAGAATATTCTGCCAAGGATCAAAGCCGGAGGCTACAATGCCATTCAACTCATGGCCGTGATGGAGCATCCCTACTACGGTTCCTTTGGCTACCATGTCTCCAACTTTTTTGCTGCATCTTCCAGGTTTGGAACTCCCGAGCAACTCAAATCTCTCATCAACAAAGCCCATGCAATGGGAATTGCAGTGATCATGGACATCGTCCATTCGCATGCCGTGAAAAATGTCAATGAGGGGCTCAACGAATTTGACGGTTCTGAGGATCAATACTTTCATCCCGGGGATCGGGGCTACCACGAGGGCTGGGATTCCAAGCTCTTCAACTACGGCAAATGGGAAGTCCAGCAATTCCTTCTTTCCAACATCCGATACTGGATTGAGGAATATCATTTTGACGGGTTCCGCTTTGACGGGGCTACGTCCATGCTCTACCATCACCACGGGCACACTTCCTTCGATTCCGCCGAGAAATACTTCGATGCCGGGGTAGACGAGGATGCCCTGCTCTATTTCCAGCTCGCCAATACGCTGATCCATGGGCTAAAACCCAGTGCCATATCCATTGCAGAGGAGGTTAGCGGTATGCCGGGACTTTCCAGAAAAATTTCCGATGGGGGCATTGGTTTTGATTTTAGGTTGGCCATGGGGATTCCGGACTTCTGGATCAAAACCCTAAAGCATAAACCCGATGAGCAATGGGATATGTTTGAGCTTTGGCATGAGCTGACCAATCGCCCAAAGAAAGAAAAATCCATCGCCTACGCAGAAAGCCACGATCAGGCACTGGTCGGGGACAAAAGCATCGCTTTCTGGCTGATGGACAAGGAAATGTACTTCTCCATGTCCGTGCTGGAGCAAAACCTCGTCGTGGACCGAGGAATCGCCCTGCATAAGCTGATCCGAATGATTACCATCTCCCTCGGGGGAGAAGGCTACCTCAACTTTATCGGCAACGAGTTTGGGCATCCGGAGTGGGTAGACTTCCCTAGACTGGGTAATGACTGGAGCTATCAATACGCCCGCCGGCAGTGGTCACTGGTAGATACGCCTCACCTGCGCTACCGGCAACTCGACGCCTGGGACAAGGCCATGATCCAACTGGTCAAGGACCATCAACTCCTCTCCGCCCCTCCTGCCGAGCAACTCTTCCTCGAACCCAACAAAAAAGTCCTTGCCTATGAGCGGGGAGGGCTGATTTTTATCTTTTCTTTCCATCCTACCGAGTCCTTTTTTGGATTTCCGATCCGGATGAAAAAGAAAGGAACCTACCGCATCCTGCTCAACTCTGATGACAAGGAATACGGCGGCTTCGAGCGACTCGATCAATCGATCACCTACCCCACGGACAAAGACCAACAGGTACATTTGTATGTGCCGAATAGAGTTGTGATGGTGATGGGGAGGAAATAATAAACGTTACCAAAGGTGCACATACACGACCAAATTTGGGCGAATAAGTGTACCAAAGGTGTATAAATAAATAAGTTGGCGTGCATGTAACATGACCAGAATCATAACCATATTGACAATTACTCAATTACTTTTTGCTTGTGGACAAAACACAAACTCAATGGACATAATTGAAAATCAGACGGACGACAAATTCGAATTAATCTATAAACCTGAATCATCGACATTTTCAGGAAATCAATTAAAGATTATCCCGACAAATCCCAATTACGAACCGTCAACTGAACAACAGAAAGAAGCAATAAAATATTTGGCAACTAAATTTTCGAAAAATGAGATAAGTTCAGTTCTAACGAAAAATGTTGAATTCATAGACTCAGGTGAAAATTTTGAATCAGTCTATTGTAACCTTTGCGGACAGACAATAGAAATTGAAAATTGGCAAGATGCAATGGACAAAGCCTACCAAACTTCTTTTGCCGACCTAACTCTCATCAATCCATGTTGTAACAAAAAGTCAAGCCTTAACGACTTAGAATACGACATGCCTATGGGATTTTCAAAGTATGTGATTGAGTTAATTGCCCCTGACATAAATGACAATCAGAAAATTGGCTTGACTAAAAATCTAAAGGAAATACTTGGACAAGAAATAAAATTGATTTGGGTACACTATTAAAGAAAAAAACACGACACGCCAACATCGGCTATAGCAAATGCGGGCTGACTGCTTAAAAATGAAGATATTGCAACTAAACAACATTCGGTCTGGCGGACAAGGATTCGGTTTCAAAATCCCGCACTTGCCATAGCCAGGGCCGTTGCACGAAACCGGTAAGGTGCCTATGGGGATTGATTCGGAATTTCAGTTGGATTTGTAGGGTCAGGAAGCTAAAAAAGTCCCAGTTCGGCGTAGTCTCTTCTCAGCACCTTTGAAGTTCAATTGAGCGCTGGGTGGGATTTGCAATCCCACCCTCATATCCTTTCGAATTTGCAATTCGACCCACTTCCAGTCCCAAATCCCTACCCACCCCA
>JAJLJS010000301.1:0-6644 GCA_033844545.1 Cyclobacteriaceae bacterium
CCCAGCAAAATGTAAGCGGATGGAATCACCATACGGTTTTTCCTTCCATTGGAGCCACAAGCAATGCTGACGAACTTCATCCCTCAGATGGAGAATTGGGACTGGGATGTATTGATTTTCCCTTTGAAGTTCCCAACATCCGAATCGAAACCCATGAATCCAAGGCCCATACCCGGATCGGATGGTTAAGGTCTGTGAGTAATATCCATCACTCCTTTGCAGTCAATTGTATGTTGGATGAAGTAGCCGAAGCGAGAAAATTGGATCCGGTGGATATGCTGATCAGCATGCTTGGAGAGGATAGGGATCTGGAGTTTCAATCAGAAATCCAAGGTGATTTTGGAAACTATGGAGAGCCGCTGGATAAATTCCCTTGGAATACCGGCAGATTGAAAAATGTCATTCAACGCGTCGCTCAGGAATCGGATTGGAAGGCTGGAATTGCCGGGGGAAAAGCAATGGGATTTGCGGTGCAAAAAAGTT
Organism: Cyclobacteriaceae bacterium; assembly: GCA_033844545.1. Lineage (GTDB taxonomy): Bacteria > Bacteroidota > Bacteroidia > Cytophagales > Cyclobacteriaceae > Algoriphagus. Next base: position 484 of record JAJLJS010000301.1, read on the forward strand.
TCTTGACCTATGTGGCCTGTGTGGTAGAAGTTGGCAAAGATGCCAATGGTGATTTACAAATTCCTGTGGTCCATTATGCCGTAGATTGTGGTGTTCCCGTCAATACCGACCGAATCTGGTCCCAGTTTGAGGGTGGGGCACAATTTGCTACCAGTTTGTGTCTGACCGGGATCAATTTTGAAAATGGGCAGGTGAAGGAGAATAATTTCGATGGCTATTCCGTGATTCGAATGCCTCAGTCACCCAAAAAGATCCATGTCCATATCATTGACAGTGCAGAAAAGCCCACTGGGGTTGGAGAACCGCCGGTTCCACCGTTTATCCCGGCGCTTTGCAATGCGGTGTATAAGCTGACCGGAAAAAGAGTCTATGAACTTCCACTTAAGCTATAAAACAACAGGCTGTTCTTTTTTTGAGAACAGCCTTTTTTGATTTCCATTTTTCACCACAGAGAACACAGAGATTAACTTTTTAAATGAATCTGTGAAAATCTGTGACTTGATCCGTGCCAATCTGTGGGAAATACTTTTCTCTCAAAGTGACAAAGAATAAAAGGAAATCCAATTCTTCTCCCAATCGGCGGGAATCAGCGAATTTTTCTGCGTTTTTCAGCGGGAAATTCATTTTACCACAGAGAACACAGAGATTAACTTTTTAAAAGAATCTGTGACTTGATCCGTGCCTTTCTGTGGAAATACCTTTTTATCTCCTAGGCAAAGTGGGAAAGCCATCACCTGGGATAATTTCCGTCTTTTTCTGCGATAATCAGCGGGAACTAATACAGGATTAGCTCTTTTTCAACTTCAAATTTACCGGGTCCCATTGGATAATTTTCTGATCAAAATAGCTTTGGTTACACGCCAAAGCCGGTGCCGCTGCCCGGAATCCAAACTCTGCATCTTCCACCACTTTCCCATTGGTACGGATCGCATCAAAGAAATTGGTAAAGTGATCCAAGTGGTCGCTATATCCATCCGGAGCCCGGAAAACAATGTCTTCCTTCGTAGGTCGCTTTCTTTGTTCCGCAGTCCATTTCGCTTCATAATCGGCACGCATTTCATCCTGCATGCTTTTCGAGAAGGTAAACAAAGAATCATATCCCCCAAATCCAGGAGCCTCGGGCATGATGCTGTGCGTCACGGTAAGACCATTTCCTTTCAGAGTCATTACACCCTCAGATCCTACCAGTTGGATGATTTCCTGTCCTCCTGTACCCGAGATAAAATTCACTTGCAAGGTCATGAGATAAGCGGGATGTTCAGGACTTTCCGGGTATTGCATGACTCCCGACATGACATCCGGAAGGTTTCTGCCGTCATTCCAATAGCTCAATTGACCCGTGCTGTAGATTGATTCAGGTCCCTTGGAACCTGTAATCAAATGTGTCCCACTCAAAAGGTGGATAAACAAGTCTCCGGCAACCCCGGTTCCTACCTCCTTGAATGCTCTCCACCAAAAGAATTTTTTCGCATCGAAGGGCATCTTATCCGTGACTTCAATAAAGGTCTCCCAATCGGTGGTTTCGGGGCTGGCATCCTTAGGAATGGTATATTGCCAAGCACCGATGGAACTCTGCCGGTCGTAAACTGCATTGACCATGTTGAGTTCTCCGATTTCTCCAGCTGCCAAAAGTTCCTTGGCTTTTTGATAGCCAATGCTGCTGACCCGCTGGCTTCCGACTTGCACGATTTTTCCGGATTTTTTTGCGGCTTCCATCACGGGATGACCTTCTGAAATCGCATAAATCATTGGCTTTTCGATGTACACATGCTTGCCTTTTGCCAAAGCATCCAAGGTCATTTGAGCATGCCAGACATCCACCGAACAGATCAAAACCGCATCAATATCCGGTCGGTCCAAGAGGTCTTTGTAGTTTCTGGTTGTGTACAAGTCTGGACCAAATTGTTCTTTGGCATTGACCAGCCTTCCGGGATAAAGGTCACAGATTCCTGCTAGCTCTACTCCCGGGACTTTCAGGGCTGTAGCCAGATCAAAATGTCCTTGAACTCCATAGCCTATCACCCCAATACGGATCGTATCATTGGCACTGATTTTTCGCTCGTAGTGAAGGATTCTTGCTTCGGCCTTTTCCTGAGCACCCAAGGTAATAAACGGTGCCGAAGCAGTGGCCAAGCTGGTAGCCCCTAGTTGCTGAAGGAATTTCCTTCTGGAAGAATGACTGTTGTTTTTCATCGGTTAACGGGTTTAAGCAGAATGGGAATTTAAAAAAATGAATGGGGAATCCAGCTACTTTTTTGATTACCGGAGATTGTCTTGGGATTTTGGAAAACAAACCCAGAAAAGCCCCAAAAGGCTCCGGATTGAGAAGGTGAAGTGGTCAGGACTTTTTTTGTGAAAATTGTCCCTGAATTCCCTTAGCCTAATTCCGGATTGATGAATCAATCCTCTTCAAAAATTTTGAAGGAATACCTCCCACTACCGTATTATCCAAAACATCTTTGTTGACCACAGCTCCGGCAGCTACGACAGCGTTTTCCCCGATGGTTACACCGGGAAGTATAGTTGCCCCGGCTCCGATCCAGGCATTTTTTCGGATTAGAATCGGTTTGGGTAGCAGTCCACTTCGTTCGTTCGGATTAAGAGGGTGGTTTTCGGTGACTAATTTGACTTGGGGGCCAATCAACACTTGATCTTCGAGGGTTATTCCACCCAAATCCAAAAATGAGCAGCCATGATTGATAAACACCTGTTTTCCGATTTTGGTAAACTTCCCAAAGTTGATGGAGAAAGGAGGAAAAATAGTGGTGCTCTCATCAATTTCTTGTCCAATAATTTGTCCCATTATTTTTCTAGCCTCCTGAATATCTCCACTGGCATTCATTTTTCCGACAAACCGAAGGGTCTCCTCCACATAGGGGAAGATTTGCAGAAAAGTAGGATCATCTTTAGGAATGGTCTTTCCGGAAGTGAAATAGTGGTATAGGTTTTTGAAGTCAGCCATGGAATTACAGAAGTAAGGTTTGCCGAAACTAATCACAGAAATTCCTTTGTATTTTTTTCTATTCGAGGTCAGGCCACGTTTTGAGTTGAGAATCGAAGCCAAGGAAAGGTCTATTTCTGCCAAAAAACAGCAAGGCCATCTTTGCCAGCCACCGCGATATCGGGTTTCCCGTCCTGGTTGAGGTCTTGTACGGAAAAATAAATTCCCGAGCCTTTCCCTTCGCCGAAAGGACCATAGCTGATCACGTTTTTGACAAAGGTTTTTCCGTCCCATTTGAAGTAGTAAAGCCCAACTTCATCTTTCCCTCCCGGATCCTTGCCATTGTGTGCTCGGTAACGCTTTCCGGTGACCAATTCATTTTTTCCATCTCCGTCCAAATCCACCCATTCTAGGGTATGATATTGAGAATGATAGGGGTCAATTTCATGTTTTTTGAAGTCTATCCGGCCCTCTCGATCGATTTGCTCCATCCAATACAAGCCGTAATCGTGACCATTTCCCAGAATCAGGTCATTTTTCCCATCTCCTGTCAAATCTGTGATGATAATCGGGATGCTTAAATCCTTAAATCCATCCATGGGATGAAATGTCCACTCCCCGTTCCTGAGATCGGCAGGAGCCTCATACCAGCCCATGGAGCTGATCAGGTCTCCCCATCCATCTCCATTGAGGTCTCCAAAGCCAAGTCCATGTCCCTGGGTTTCAAAGACCTCATATTTCTCAAATTGATTGGGACCGACCCATTTGTAAAATGCCAAGGGTTTTCGGGGCGTATTCGGCACGATTTCCAAGGTCCCATCCCCATCAATGTCCCAAGCCCGGATGGTTTCAATATTTCCGGTTTCGGAGATAAGATGCTCTTTCCATAGGGAGCCGTCTCCCGGGTTTTCTTTCCAAATCAACTTGCCTTCAAACCAGCCTCCGGTCACAAAATCCATCTTTCCATCTCCATTCACATCCATGGGAATGGTAGCAAAGTCCTCGTAGTATTCACTAAACCGCTTTACTTGACCGATTAAACTCCGATCCACAAAATCAGGCCCCTTGTACCAAAAACTTCCCGAAACCAAATCCAAATGCCCATCTCCATCTACATCAAAAGTGCCAACAGACTCGTAGCTTTCAAAGGCTACCAATTGTTTCTCAAACCGAAGGTTTTTGGTCTGGGAAAATGTACAGGCACAAATCGAAATAAAAGGAATCAGGAATAGGCGAGTTTTCATGAAGAGTGATTTACGATTTTAGATTTACGAGCCAGGGGCAAATGGATATAGCTTCCAAGATCGTTCCCAATTTTCCAATCTTTCAATTTTTGAATTTTCCAATCCCCTCACTTCTCCATCGGATGCATTTTCAACAATTCTTCAGGATTCCAGAATCCCTCCTTGCTCTTGACTTCTTCCCGAACTTGCTTGACCAAATCCGGCGAAATTGGGGAGGCTTTATTCCCAAAGGAATTCCGGACATAGGTAAGCACAGCGGCGATTTCAGTATCATTCAGCATGCCTTCATAGGGTGTCATCGGGACTTGTCCGGGATAGGCTCTTCCGGCCACTTCCATCGGTCCCATGATTCCTTTCAATACGATTTTGATCATCCGCTCAGGACTTCCGGTGACCCAAGGGGTGTCTCTGAGGGGAGGAAACTGGGAGGCGGTCAACCCTCCTCCGTCCAATTGATGGCAGGTTCCGCAGAAGCCTTCCCGGGCATAGATTTCTTTTCCCAGAATGAAGAGTTCCCGATCCGAACCGCTCAAAGAGGTTTTGATATCCTCCTCTTTCTTCTCCTCTACAGAAAGACCGTTCAAATGGGCTACTGCGGTTTCTAAGGTTCTTGGAATCCAGGTTTTATCCTTTTCTGATTTTTCCGCTTCAGCCAAAATCGGTATTCCCACTTCTCTGGGCAGCCAGGAGGCAGCTGCAATTGCCTCTATTTTTACCCGCCCGTGAGAATCTTTAACGGCCTCCATCAAAAGATTGGCCTGGTCTTTTACCTGATGTCCCGTATACCTCAAGACCCTTACTGCAGCAGCTCTTGCCCGATAATCCTTTGATTTTAAAATCTCTTTCAAAAGATCCTGATTGACCCGATTTACGCCCCAAGTCACCCAGAGGGCTTCAAGCCGATGATGCTCATAATTGGGGTCATTTTTGTCCAAGTTGGCTGCCCAAGTGCTGACCGCATCCGTTACTTCTTTCGGATCTCTTCCCCGAAGTTCCCGACGGGTTCGATAGCGGGTTCGGTATTCCGGAAGTTTGAGGTTTTCCAAAAGCTCCGGTATGCTTGCTCCATCGATTTTCGCTGGAGTGACCAAGGGTCGGGAAGGATAGGTCAACCGGTAAATTCTACCATGGACATGATCTCTCAGGGGATCCCGGGCATTGTGTTGCATATGTCCGATGAGGATATTGTGCCAATCCACGATGTAAAGAGAACCGTCGGGTGCAATTTCCATGTCTACGGGACGGAAATTCCGGTCGGTGGAGACCATCAAATCCTGTCTCCACTTTGTCGTAAAACCGACTGTGTCTTCAAGCACCTGATGTTGTTTGGTACCCAAGAAGCCAATGGTATTGTTGATGATCAGGTCTCCTTGGATCTCATCCGGAAAATGCCTGCTGGAAATGAATTCCAGTCCGGAAGTCGGTCTCACCATATGATCTTTTTCAATCAGGTTAGGCCCTTTGAAATTGCTGTTCCCATAGCGGGGAAGTACAGATCCCGGAAGCATCCAGTTGACATTGGGTCCGGAGGTTTCTGCATAAAAGTTTTGTCCCCAATCGTTGAAAGCAATTCCCCAGGGATTCGGGATAGCTACCTGATTGACCCGCTCGAGTCTATGTCTTTTGGGTTCGTATCGGTAAAAACCTCCGTTGGTAGCCCGAACCGGCCCATAGGATGTTTCTACATTGGTGTGTAAGAAAACCCCTTCTGCCATATAAATAGCTCCGCTTTCGTCGGTGGTGAAGGCCGAAATCGCATGGTGGGTATCGTGATCATCAAATCCGCTGAGCAGGATCGTTCTCTTATCCGCCTTGTCGTCTCCATCGGTATCCTCCAAAAGAATCAGGTTTGGACTTTGGGAAACATACACCCCCTCCGCTGCGATTTCGAATCCTACCGGAATATGGAGATCCTCTGCAAAGGTGGTTTGCTTATCCGCTTTTCCATCTCCATCGGTATCTTCCAAAATGATCAG
>JAJLJS010000302.1:0-7588 GCA_033844545.1 Cyclobacteriaceae bacterium
TGAAACAGCCTTGGATGTGGACTGCGATGCAGGAAAAGTGGAAGGCTTGGCTTGGGTATCCATTCAAGGTGGAAAAGAACCCTATCAAATTACTTGGAGTACAGGATCTGAAAACTCAAGAGAGATCAAATTCAACAAGTCAGGAACCTTAAAAGTAACGGTCAAAGATGCCTTGGGATGTGTTACTGAGACAGAAACCAAGGTAGATTTCCCATCCCAAAATGTTTCCGGATCGAGATTGGACTTCCAATACAGAAAGTTGGAAATCACCAGTGAGTCTGAAGTATTGGCCAAAGAAGAGATCATCTTTGAAAGCGAAATTTCACCTGAGTTCCTCAGCTGGCAATGGGAATTTGGTGACGGCAATAAATCCTCGGACAAAGACCCGATCCATATCTTCGAAAAGCCCGGAACCTACGAGGTGACTCTCACTGGGTACGATCTGTTAGGTTGTACTTCTGTCGAGAAAAACACCATTCAGGTGAATGCCCCGACTCAAATGGTAGTCATCCCCAATGCATTTTCACCCAATGGAGACGGACTGAATGACACTTTCCTCCCCAAAATCAAAGGAGTATCCTCTTTCTCCATGGAGATTTTCAACACCTGGGGAGAAAAACTATTTATCACCAATAGCCTGGAAACAAAAGGCTGGGACGGACTTTACCGAGGTCAAATGTCTCCCCCAGGCAATTATCTCTATCGCATCACCTACACCAATCCTGATGGAATCACCCATACTCAGTCAGGAGGTATCACCCTAATCCGATAAGTTTATGAAAAAGACATTTACACTTATCTTTCTGGTTATCCTATGCTGTTTCTCTTGGAGTCTCAAGGCTCAGGATGTACAGTATTCTCAATTTTATGCCAATCCCATCTACCTGAATCCTGCCATGACAGGAGCCAGCGAAGGTACAAGCATGGGAGTGAATTACCGAAATCAATGGCCAGGACTGGAACAAAGTTTTGTCGCCTATTCCGCACATGTGGACCACTATCTTTTTGGAGCCAAAAGCGGTATCGGCTTGATCTTTAACCGAGCCGAACAGAGCATGGCCAATCTTAGCGTCACCGAAGTAGGACTTGCCTATTCTTATCGGGCAAGATTGGGATTCCGATCTTTCTTGCGCGTTGGGGGCCAGGTAAGCTATATGGACCGGGATGCCTATTTTGGAAATCTGATCTTTGGCAGCCAAATCGACGACCAAACCGGCGCGATTGGTTCAAACTCCGGGGAAAATCTTGGTGCTGATTTTCGGCATCAATTTGCCGACTACAGCGTTGGAGCTTTGTTTAATAATGATAATTTCTGGTTTGGCTTCTCTGCCCATCACATTACCCAGCCCAACATTTCATTTTTGGATGGACAGTTCAGCCAGCTACCCATGAAGCTTTCCGCTCACGGGGGATACAAAATTGACCTTTCCGGAGCAGGAGCAAAAAACTTCCTGAACCGATCTACCGGCAACAGAGAATTAACCTTTGCCTTCAATTACAAAAATCAGGAGCCATTCCAGCAGCTGGATTTAGGCGCACAAGTTAACCTTCAACCTTTGGTGTTGGGAGTTTGGTACCGGGGAATTCCAGTTTCCGGGGAAAGTCCCACAAACAACGAATCAGTCATAGCCCTAGTTGGACTTTCCCTGTCCTCTGGACTGAGCATCGGGTATAGTCATGACTTCACCATTTCATCTCTGGGAAATGCGAATACCGGTGGAGCCCATGAAGTAAGCTTGCGGTATAGCTTTTTGGCAAGCTCTGGCAAAGGAGCCGGAAGGAAATCCTCCATGCCTTGTTTCAAATATTGACTTTTTAAACAAAGATTGGGAGAAAGGGCTTTTCTACTAAGAAAGCCCTTTTTTTATGTCCAAGACCCTACGATTGATTCTCGGAGACCAGCTCAATGCCCAGCATTCCTGGTTTGAAAAAACAGACAAATCCGTCACCTATTTAATGATGGAAGTTCGTCAGGAAACAGATTATACGGTACACCATATCCAAAAAGTAGTCGGCTTCTTTCTGGCCATGAGAATCTTTGCCAAGGAGCTCCAAGACCAGGGACATCAGGTCCTCTATTTTCACTTGGACGATGAGGAAAATCAGCAGGACTTTTCCAAACAGATTATTTCTTTGATCAATACAGAAGGGTTCTCGCGATTTGAATACCAGCTACCGGATGAATATCGCCTGGATCAACAGTTTAAAGATCTTTGCAAATCGCTTTCCATCCAAACGGAGGCCGTGGACTCGGAGCATTTCCTCACCACGCGGGAGTTTTTGAAGGATTTTTTTAAGGATAAAAAGACTTTCCTGATGGAGACTTTTTACCGGGAGATGCGAAAAAAGTACAGCATTCTCATGGATGGAAAAGAACCCCTGACCGGTCAGTGGAATTACGATCAGGAAAACCGCCAGGCTCTGAAAGACAAAAAACTTCTCCAAAAACCTAAATTCCATCCCAAAGAGGTGGACTCGTTGGTGAAAATGCTGGAAAATTCTGGGGTAAAAACGCTTGGGTCCATTCAGGCTGATAACTTCCCCTGGCCTGTCTCCAGGAAAGAAAGTCTGGAAGTTTTGGAGCATTTTTGTGAAAATCTCTTGGAGAACTTTGGCACCTACCAGGATGCTTTGACTACCTGGGATCCTTACCTCTTCCATTCTCGCCTCAGCTTTTCTCTGAATACCAAAATGATCAGTCCTTTGGAAGTGGTCCAAAAAGTAGAAACTCATTGGAAGAAAAATTCAGATCAAATTTCAATTGCTCAGGTAGAGGGATTTATCCGGCAGATCATCGGCTGGAGAGAATACATGCGGGGAATTTATTGGGCGAAAATGCCCGAGTTTGCAGACATGAATTTTTTCGGTCATGAGCGGAAACTTCCGGGCTGGTTTTGGACAGGAAAAACCAAAATGAACTGCCTCAAGCATTCCATAGGTCAATCTCTGGATTTGGCTTATGCTCATCATATCCAACGCCTGATGGTCACCGGAAATTTTGCCCTTTTGGCCGGAATCCATCCCGATGAGGTGGATTCTTGGTATTTGGGAATTTACATCGATGCCATCGAATGGGTAGAAATCACCAACACCCGGGGAATGAGCCAGTTTGCAGATGGAGGAATAGTGGGAACCAAGCCTTATGTTTCTTCGGCCAATTACATCAAGAAGCAAGGAAATTACTGCGATCACTGTGCTTATGACTCCAAGGAAAAAGTGGGAAAGACTGCCTGTCCGTTCAACAGCTTATACTGGCATTTCTATGCCAGAAACCGGGAGCTTTTGGAAAAAAATCCCAGAATAGGAATGATGTACCGCACCTGGGACAAAATGGGTAACAAACAGGAAGTGCTGGATCAGGCGGAATTGTATTTGGGCAATATCGAGAATCTTTGAGGATTTGCTAGGACTCCCACAACTGTTTTCTTTTAGCAATTTTCCAAGTATCACCTTCTAACTGGGCAAAAATAAGGAGGCCTGATCCACATTTTGAACCGCATCGATATTCTAAAATCAAACAGGCGGTTTGATTGTCTGCGCTTATTGAAATTCGGGAAAGCTTGATGCTGGACCATCCATATTCGTAAGCATCCTTTCTTCTCTCTTCCATAATCCTCAATCCTTGATTTTGAATAAGACTGGTCCTGTCAAAAGAAATTGGCTCTTTAAATTTCAATAAGTCCAATACCATTCCTCTTTCCAATTCATTTAAGTCCTTGTAGACATACTCATTCTTTGGATCTAGAATTTTTGGATAATTTCTGGAACCGAGGGTATCCAACACCTCAACTACAAAAACATCCCTGGTTAAATTTGAACTGGGGCCTAAGTATCCAGAAATGATATCTGTACCGATTTTATTTTCCAAGCTAGCAGAACTCTGAAGTAAGAAAAGCCAAAGAATTAAATGATAAATCATCAGGTAGTTGAATAAAGAAGAAAACACACTTTCTAAAAAACGATTAGTTTAAGAAAAAATCAAAACTTTAATTCAAAAAAACAGAAAAAGAGCTCAGGAAAAAAAAGTTGCTGGAGGCATCATGAATTGAATTAAAATAGAATGATTGGGGAGAATCCAGATATCTACCTTCTATTCTTAGCAAACCCCAACTTCCGATTTTCTGATCCAGATTGAGTGAGACACCACTCGCCTCCAGGCCTACTTGCCCATACAAAAACGTAATCCCTTGGAAGGGATCGCTATAGTGTTCTAACCGTAGAGCTGAGGAGAATTTTTCAGAAAAGGTGTATTGGGCAAGAAAAGCCGCTCCCCACCAGGTTTGGTTGGCCATATCCTGGTTGGTACGATGACCCGCATCAAGCCCAGCTATCAATTTCCATTTTTCCCCTAAAGAAAAAACCCCATACATATTGCTGAAATAAATGCTGGTCCCCGCTTCAATCCCGCTGTCCGTTCCCAAAAATGTACTCCAGTTTAACGTCGTATTTGAGTTTGGGGTAAAACTTACCTGAGTACCAAAAGAAGGCTTATTGACTCCTTCAATCGGCTGGATTCTCTGCCAGCCATTGAGATAAAGAAAAGCCAGATACCATTTTTCATCGGCTTGCCACCCCAGCTTAAACCCAGTTTCAAAATAGGGGCTGTTTTCTGCGATCAATGATCTGGAAAGGGTGAGGTTTTCCTTGGAGATTGAGCTTTCGAAGCCAATGTGTGAAGACAAAACACCAGCTTCCAGCCAAAGGGTCTGGTCTTGATCCAAAGCGTAACCCACATTCGCCTGATGTATCCATTTCAATATTTCCGGTTCATCGGCATAATTGTCCCTCGCATACGTGCCCTGCTGAATCCCAAGATTTGCCCGAAATCTTCCCGATTCATATTTCCCGGTGACCAAAGCCAGATTTGCGGAAGGCTGGTGGTGTCGGGTATGGTTATACAAAAACGGAAGTCTCTTGGTCGTAGTCGGCTGATTGAAGTCATATCCATAATACAAATTCAAAAAAGCCGAAAAATGAAAAGGTGAGGACTTTACTTGATCCTGGGCATTCGCAGGAATACTAAAAATAAGGACCGCTCCCCAGATCAAAATGTAATTTGATAGGTGAGAGCGGCCTTTGTTCATGTTTCTTGATTTTTTAATTCCCTATCCACTCTGCCACAAAAAGATTGGTATCCCGTGTCCCTCCATTATTTCGGTTGGAGGCAAAAACGAGGTATTTTCCGTCATTGGAAAAAACCGGGAAAGCATCGAATGTCCCGTCATGGGTGATTCGGGTCAGCCCGGTTCCGTCCAGATTGATCATGAACAAGTTAAAGGGAAAACCTCTCTCAGTCTGATGATTGGAGGCGAAAATCAGTTTTTCACCCGAAGGATGGAAAAAGGGGGCCCAATTCGCTTTGCCCAAACTGGTAATTTTCCGGATATCTGTGCCATCGGCATTGGCCACATACAGTTCCATATCTGTAGGTTTGACTAGCCCTTCTTTCAAGAGGTCCTTGTATTCTTGGATTTCATCGGCAGTTTGAGGGCGGGAAGCTCTCCACACGAGTTTGCTTCCGTCAGGAGAGAAAAATGCACCCCCGTCGTAGCCCAGGTCGGAGGTAATTTGCTTTACCTCTGTTCCGTCGATATTCATGGTGAAGAGCTCCAGATCTCCGGTCCGCATAGATGTGAAAACGATCCGATCTCCTTTGGGAGAGACGGTTGCCTCCGCATCGTATCCAGGCTCTTTGGTCAATTGAGCCAAAATGTTTCCATTCAGATCAGCTGTGAAAATGTCAAAGGAATCATAAATCGGCCAAACGTATTTCCCATCGGCTCTTCGTTCGGGGACAGGAGGACAAGCATCTCCCGCCAAGTGCGTAGAAGCATACACAAACGTTTTATCTCCCGGAAGAAAATAGGAACAAGTAGTTCGCCCCAGTCCCGTTGAGATCTTTTTGGGAGCTTGGTTTTTCAAATCATCTGTTTGCCAATTCACATAAAACATCTGGTCGCATTCATTTCCCCAGCCGGCAAAATCCGACTGAAACACGAGCATGGAATCATCAAAGGACCAATAAGCCTCCGCATTATTGCCTCCAAAAGTGATTTGCTTGATGTTTTTGAGATACTTCATTTCCTCGGGGTGGAGCAAAAGGGAATCTGCGGCCGAATGGGCTTCTGTTACTGAGGAATTTTGTTCGGTTTTTGGACTGCAGGCAAAGGCCAAAATGAGGGCTGGAAAAAGGAGTTTCTTCATTTTTGGATTGAAATGGAAAGAATTGCTCGCCGAAGATACCAATTATTATCTTTGGACTAAATCGACTCAAAACATGAAGCATTTTATTTTCAAATCCGGCTTTCTACTTGCCTTTGCTGCAGCAATTTTCTCCTGCGATGGACCCCCCTCCGACCAAAAGCTTTTGGCCTCCCTTCAAGAAGATGTGATTTTCTTGGCGGCAGATGAGCTGGGTGGAAGAGCGATAGGCACAGAAGGCGAACAAAAAGCTGCGGAATATCTCGCCATAGAGTTCGAAAAAGCGGGACTTCAGCCCATGGGGACGGAGGGATTTTTCCAGCCCTTTACCGTTTCCAAGCCCAGTAACCCGCATGAAGAGGCCGTCATCGGCACAGAGGGAGCAGGAATCACGGGACGAAATGTGGTGGGTTTTTTGGATAAAAAAGCAGACAAAACCATTGTGATCGGAGCACATTTTGACCACTTGGGCATGGGAGGTCAGGGTTCTCTTCATCGGGGAGACTCCGCCATTCACAACGGTGCTGATGACAATGCCTCCGGCACTGCCGCTCTGTTGGCCTTGGCCGAAATCCTGAAATTCGAAGACCTGAAAAGCAATGTCTTGTTTATTGCTTTTTCTGGAGAAGAAAATGGGCTATGGGGCTCCAACTATTTTTCAAAAAACCCCACTATTGAACTGGAAACCGTGAATTACATGATCAACATGGATATGGTCGGAAGAATGAAAGAGGATCAGTCCTTGGCCATCAACGGGATAGGAACCAGCCCGAGCTTTCCCCCGGTGCTGGATCGGATCAATGCTGATAGCCTAAAGCTGATCACCTCCGAATCCGGCGTTGGACCATCAGATCATACCTCCTTTTACCTTCAGGATTTACCAGTCCTCCACTTTTTTACCGGGCAGCACGAAGACTACCATAAGCCCAGCGACGATTCAGAACGGATCAATTACGATGGAATGATCAAGGTCATCCGGTATATATCAAGATTGGTAAAAACCTTGGACTCGGAGCCAAAACTTGCGTTTACCAAAACCAAGGATTCCAGTGATTCACCCAGATTCACGGTGTCAATGGGTGTAGTTCCAGATTACATGTTTGATGGTAAAGGAATGAGAGTTGACGGAGTTTCCGAAGGAAAACCTGCTCAGGCAGCAGGAATCCAAAAAGGCGATATAGTAGTCCAGTTGGGAGACTCCACGATCGTGGACATGATGAGCTACATGAGAGCTTTAAGTGCTTTCCAGAAAGGGGACTCGACCAAAGTCGTGATCGATCGGTCAGGCAAAAAAGTGGAAGCAGTAGTTAAGTTTTAAGTTTAGCATACAGAAATTCCGTCATTACCAAACCTAAAAAATGCCTCTGAGAAATCTCAGAGGCATTTT
>JAJLJS010000303.1:0-3736 GCA_033844545.1 Cyclobacteriaceae bacterium
ATTTTCAAGTTCTGTACGAAAGCTTTGCATGGCTTTTAATATTAATTCCCTATGGGGAATGTAGGTTAATAGGTTGTAAGAAAAGCCAAGACCAAAGTCAAGGCTGTTTATTTTTTTATATGATTATCCGCAATTGCACCACAATCCAATATTCCTTTGGTTTGGCGGTCGGAAGTCCGAAGACCGAAGACCGAAGCTGACTAAAACTGAACTTCAATCGGGTTTTTATTCAAATTGTAAGGCCTACTGGTAAAAAGCGGATATACATTATTTAAAAAATAAAGGCTACCATTTCTGGCAGCCTTCGAAATCTTGCTCTTTAATGAAAGTTTACCTGATAGAGTTGTTTTTGTGAATTAGTTCCGAGATTTTTTCCTCCGCCACCGGATTAGTTTCAATCAGATTTCCAAATCGGGTTTTTCTCTCCAAGGTACTTCCAATATCAGTTCGATCCAGCGTTTGGATTCGAGCACCAGATGGAATACCGGTAATATGCTCGATGGCCTTTCTCAAAAGCAATTCATTCACATCCCCAAAAGGACGAAGTCTTTCACTGGATTCTCTGGCTTCGATATTGGGTCCAAAACCGTTGGTGTAATCCGATTGATCCAAGCTATTGAAACTCCTGGTGACGATAGGGAGAATTCCATATTTGTTTTCAGGATTGTCTTCGTCTTCAAAAGGAATTGACCCGACATTCTTGCCCGTGGTAGTGTTTCCGATCAAAAAGACATCCATATAGGGTCTAAGTCCATTGATGATCAACTCAGACGCTGAAGCTGTTCGAGAAGAAGTAAGAATATACACCCGGTTATTTTTCAGCGTATTTCCCAGATTTTGAGATTTATTTTTGAAGGTGGTCTGAACATTTTTAAGCTGATCAAACTGCATCAGGTAGCTGTTGTATTTGGTCTTTGAAAAGACTTTGGTGTTATCTACGCCGGGACCAATCAAACTGGCCAAATTCACCGCTGAGGACACAAATCCTCCGCCATTATATCTGAAATCAACAATCAGATGCTGGATTCCCGAGGTTTTGAATTTTTGGAATATGGCATCCATTTGGTCATCGTAGACGGTGCTTCCATTTCCTGTTCCTGGTGAGAAGAAGTGATAAACAACGTAGCCGATTTTTTCACCATTTATCGTATAAATTGAATCTAAGAAATTCGGGTTTTCAGATAGTTGGACAGGCGTCAGGGTGACATCGGGTTGTGCCACATATCCACCACTGGCATCCACATAGCGGATATAGGTAAGGGTATGGGTTTTTTCAATATCTCCCAGGACCACACGATAGTTATCCAGAGTCATTTGGGTATTGTTGATTCTGGTAATGATGTCTCCTCGCTTCAAACCTGCCGTGGCTGCTGGACTTCCTTTTTTGATGTAGGAGATTTCTGCAATGACATTGTTATTACTGGAGCTCTCCCGATATAGCGTGAATTCATATCCAGCCTCCAATTCAATTCCATTCAGGGAATTGATCAATTCCTGATAATCAGGATAGATCACGGAGAATCGATCGGTGGGTCTATTCAGCAAGGATTCAAAATAATCGGAAGGATTGGAAGTGTTGGCTATTGGAGTTTTCATTTCACTCAGCCAGAGGTAGACCTCATCCATCACAGATTTGATCCAAGTGTTAATGGCAATATTTGGATCTGTTTCTTCAATAGGGGCCATTTCTTCTTCCTCCTTGCAGGAAATTGCTCCGAGAATAATCATTCCCATCAGAAGAAATCTAGATATTGATTTAAGACTCATAGAGTTTTGGTTGTTTTCAATGCTATAACGCCATTAAAATAAGGCATGTTTTCTATTTCCTTGAAAATCTATGGATTAAAAAGAAGACCCCAAAGAAACATTGTGGAGCTGACTATCCAGAAGTTTTCCTTTTTCGCACTTTAAAACCCGATACGGAAATTTTCTCAATAGGTCATGGTTGTGGGTAGCCATTAGGATCGCGGTTCCTTTTTTATTGATTTCTTGGAAAAGCCGGAAAATCCCATCGGCTACATCCGGATCGAGATTTCCGGTCGGTTCGTCCGCAAGAAGAATGGAGGGTTCATTCAAAAGTGCCCGTGCTATCACCACCCGCTGCTGCTCACCGCCGGAAAGTTGATGTGGCATTTTCAAAAGTGAATCGATCAATCCCACCTGAATCAGTACTTCGCTGATTCTGGATTTGATTTTGACTTTGTCTTTCCAGCCTGTGGCTTTGAGGACAAATGCGAGGTTTTCGGAAACGTTCCTGTCGTAGAAAAGCTGAAAGTCCTGGAAGATGATGCCTATTTTACGTCTGAGGTAAGGGATTTCAGAGTTTTTGATTTTAGAAAGATTGAATCCCACTACTTCCGCATGGCCTGCCTGGAGAGGGAGATCGGCGTATAGCGTTTTGAGCAGAGAGCTTTTTCCACTTCCTGTCCTTCCGATCAAAAATACAAACTCATGTTGCTCCACTGAAAAATTGACTTCGCTCAAGACAGGGTTTTCCCCCTGAAATATAGTGGCCTGAGTCATCTGAAGTACAGGCTGAGTACTAAAATCCATAGTTACAATTCAAGTTTTTGAAGTTTTCCAAAAGGAAGGTTTTTGATCAATTCTTCGAGCTGATCTTCTTTTCCCTCCAGTCCAAATTTTTCCACATTTTTCATGGGTCTGTCCGCGCGGAAATAAGCAACCAACACAAAATTTTCATCCCGAATCTGGATGTAATCCGGGATTTTTGCTTTGCCTTTTACTTTGATGATGTACATAAAGGGAGAATCAAAAGGCTGCCCAATTCAGGCAGCCCGAAGTTTTTTATTTTCCTGCTGCCTTGGCATGGTCAGCCAAAAACTGGGCCAAGCCGGAGTCAGTCAAGGGATGTTTGAGCAATCCGGTGATTACTTTGAGGGGACAGGTGACCACATCCGCGCCGATTTCCGCACATTTTACCAGGTGCATGGTGTGACGGATGGAGGCGGCCAATACTTCCGTTTCGAAACCATAATTTCCATAGATGTGCACTATCTGACCGATCAGTTCCAAGCCGTCATAGGCAATATCATCTAATCTTCCGATAAATGGAGAAAGGTAGGTTGCCCCGGCTTTGGCAGCCAAAATCGCCTGGCCCGGAGAAAATACCAAGGTGCAGTTGGTGCGGATCCCTTCACTGTGGAAATACTTGATCGCTTTGATGCCGTCTTTGATCATTGGGATCTTCACCACGATTTTATCGTCGATTTTGGCTAGTTCTTTTCCTTCTTTGATCATTCCGTCGAAGTCGGTGGATATGACTTCTGCACTCACTTTGTCGTCAACGATGTCGCAGATTGCCTTGTAGTGCGCGCGGACATTAGCGTCTCCGCTGATTCCTTCTTTGGCCATCAAAGAGGGATTGGTGGTCACGCCATCCAAAATACCCATATCGTAGGCTTCTCGGATTTCAGAAAGATTTGCGGTGTCAATAAAGAACTTCATGGGAATAGGTTTTGATTTTGTAAAATAGATTCAATAGGGAGAATGTTTTCCTTATTGAACAAAGTTAGAAGATTAATCAGTAAACGGAATCTTCCCAAAAACCTATTCAGAAATTTTAAGGCAAAAAAAGAAGCGGCATCGCACCGCTACAACCGCCTACCCTTGCTTCCTTCCGGACCTGGGGGATTCAGCAGGAGCTGGTCGTGCCGCTAGGTCACAAAGGTAAGGCAAAAATGACTCAGGACAATACCTGTTTCGAAAATCAGGCTTA
>JAJLJS010000304.1:0-2273 GCA_033844545.1 Cyclobacteriaceae bacterium
GTATTACTGATGACAAATTCGGCTTTCTTGATCATGGCTTTAATTTGCATGCAAAATTAGGGTTTTATTTGAGAAGCCCTCCGAAAGGGAAAGTCCAACAATTTTCGATTCCTCAGGTTTCTGTAGTAATATTGCGCACCAAAGAAGATTCGTGATGGCTGTAGTACCCTACAAAGACAAGCAAGACCCCAAGAAGGCCCAAGTGGCGGAGATGTTTAACAACATCAGTCCGAAATATGATTTGTTGAACCATGTCCTGAGCATGGGAATTGATATCATCTGGAGAAAAAAGGCGGTCAAAATGCTTCAAAAAGACCAGCCAAAGCTGATTTTGGATATTGCTACAGGTACTGGAGATTTTGCCATTGAAGCTTTGGCACTAAACCCGGACAAAATCATCGGTGTGGATATTTCCGAAGGAATGCTGGCCGAAGGCCGCAAAAAAATGATCAAAAAGGGTCTGCAGGACAAAATTGAAATGCAGCTGGGAGATTCCGAAGGCTTGCTTTTTGAGGATAATAAATTCGATGCAGTGATCGTTTCTTTTGGAGTCAGAAACTTTGAAAATCTGGAAAAAGGTCTGGCAGATATGTACCGGGTATTGAAGCCGGGAGGAAAAACCGTCATTTTGGAATTCAGCAAGCCGAGATCATTTCCGATGAAGCAGGCCTATTCCTTCTATTCCAACACCATCCTTCCTCAGGTCGGTAAAATTGTATCCAAAGACAATTCTGCTTATACTTATCTTCCCGAGTCAGTTCAGGCCTTTCCGGATGGAGAGGATTTTCTGCGAGTCTTGAAAAAAGTCGGATTTCACAGTACCCTATGCAAACCACTCACTTTTGGTATCAGCTCCATCTACGTAGGACAAAAGTAATCCTCACTGCCCTTCTGGTATTTCTGGGGCTCTCGGATGGGATTGCCCAAGGTCTTTTTGGCTTGACCAGTACTTCTGGATCCGACGACAAAACCCTTTCTTATGGGTTTTTCCTGGCAGGACACAATGCAGGCTATCGATTGCGATATGCTGAGGCTTTTGTTCAATCCACTAATCCAACCACTGGATCCGTACAATCCATTTATCCAAAATTTACCCCTGGATTTTCCCTTGGGTTTATCGGGATTTTGAGGATTCATGACCAGGTAAACCTACTTTTCACTCCCAAAATCGGATTTTATGAATACCATACCGAAGTCAATTATTTTGCCTCTCCTATAAATCTTCCAGGAAACGACTCACCAAGCCCCACCGAGCCGAATGCGTTTGGTATTCGTACAGAGGAACTGGTCAGTGACGAAACCTTGGTTGAATTGCCCCTTCTTTTCAAATACCGATCTCAGCGGTTTAACAATACCCGAATGTATTTTATAGGGGGAGCGAGCTATCAATTCCGGACCAAATCTCAAGATGAAGCGAACGTGGATCCCTTGGTCACTACCGGGAAAGACGTCGCCATTGAAGCAGGGATGGGATTCGAGATCTATTTCAGGTATTTCAAGTTTGCCCCAGAAATCCGCTTCTCCCATGGATTGAATAATCTTTATTTGCCCGAAAAGACAGATCCGGCCTTTGCTTCGGCAATTGAATCTATCCGAAGGAAGTCTATCACTGTTTATCTTAACTTCCAATAACTCCGGCCTGAGTACGGAATTGTTTCCGTAGATTCTTGGGGATTTCCTTTTTCATTCAAAATGGCTTTTGAACGGAATTCGCTACTTTAAGCATGCCTGAATTGAATTCAGGAAATTTCCGATCAAACCCAAAATGCCTATGAATTCCAGAAAATGGATACTCCTCGTATCTGCAGTCGTCTTGCTGACTTTGATTTCCTTCCTTTTTCTATTTACCCAAGGAAAATCCCAACCTATGCTGGGTTCAGTGCCCTATGTTTTTTGGGTGAGTTTTTTGGCGACCTGTCTCGTGGTGATTTTCACTTTCCTAGGATCTAGGGTTTTTCCTCATCTTGATTCAAAAGGGAAATGATCGGTTGGCTATTCGTCTTTTTCCTGCTTTTCTTGGCCTCTTTGGCCTACGCCTCCTATAAATCCTACCGGAAAAACAGGAGTTCAGAGGAATTCATGCTCGCCGGATCCAATATTGGAACTATTCTCGGGTTTTTGACTTTTTCTGCGGCCCTATTCAGTGCCTTTACCTTTATGGGAATGCCGGATTTTTTCCGGGTTCACGGAGTGGGTGCCTGGATTTTTTTGGGGTTTTCAGATGCGTTGATGGTGTTTTTTATCCTTTGGTTTGGCTATGCGCTTCGCAAAAG
>JAJLJS010000306.1:0-2035 GCA_033844545.1 Cyclobacteriaceae bacterium
CGAAGAAGCCCTGGAAGTATTGAAAGGCAAAAAGAACCGAATCCTGCTTCGCCAAAAAATGGCCCTGCCTGGCACCAAAATGATCAAGACTCTCCTTAACGGAGTGATCGAGCAGGACAAGGATTTGGCTACCGAAAGCAAAGCTGATTTCAACGTGGTGACCAAAGTTGCCCCAAGTGAAAAGGAAATGGACGCATTGGTTTTCGCAGCAAAAGTCTGCAAACACACCAAGTCCAATACCATTGTATTGAGCAATGATTCCCAGCTTTTCGCATCCGGAGTAGGCCAAACTTCGCGTGTGGATGCTCTCCGTCAAGCGATCATCAAGGCGGGAGAATTCGGCTTTGACCTGAAAGGAGCTGTAATGGCTTCCGATGCCTTCTTCCCATTCCCAGATTGTGTGGAGATCGCGCACGAAGCCGGAATCACAGCCGTGGTGCAGCCCGGCGGCTCCATCAAAGATCAAGACAGCATTGATTTCTGCGACGCCCATGGCATGAGTATGGTGATGACCGGAGTCAGACACTTCAAACATTAATTTGAAGTATCAAGTAGCTAGAATTTAGTATCAAGACCTCCGGTTCGACTAGAATCGGAGGTTTTTTGTTTTTTTCTAAACCAATTGATTAAATCCGGATTAATTTGAAAATTCAGATTCTTTTTAATGACATTATTTTAGAAGTAGTATGGGGAAGTACCAAAAACTTTTGATAAAAATTCTATCAGGAACTTCGGATGCTAATGTAGATTTTGAAGAGCTCAGAAGATTATTGATCCTCTTTGGTTTTGCTGAAAGGATCAAAGGAAGCCATCATATTTTCACCAAAGAAGAGATAGAGGAAATTTTGAATATTCAAGAAATTCAGGCCAAAGCCAAACCCTATCAGGTGAAACAAGTAAGAAACCTTATATTGAAGTATCAATTAAAACTCGAAGAAAATGACAATTGAATCAAAATACGAAATCATCATTTATTGGAGTGAAGCAGACCAGTCATTCATTGCAGAGGTCCCAGAACTAGCTGGTTGCGCAGCTGATGGAAAATCCTATGCTGAGGCGCTAAAAAATGCGGAAACAGTCATTTCTGAATGGCTCGAAACAGCATTAGAATTAGGAAGAACTATTCCAAAACCAAAAGGTAAATTGATGTTTGCTTAATAAACACACTCCTTTTAAGAGAAGTGCTCAAGGCTTATTTTTTCTTCAAAAAATATCGTTTGAAATTCCGGATTGAAGTTACCAGGGTATCTTTTCTAAACTCATAATCGACCTCATGAACCGCATTTGAAGCTGGATTTGGAGATACAAAAAGAGGCTTAACCTGAATTTTCCCTTCGAATGTTTGCCACTTAAACCGAGGAAAATCAACGACACTCATTTTTGATTCTTGAACCATCTTCCTTACTAACCTAATGTCAAAAATATAATCTCCATTTTTTGCATAGGTGTAAGTAAATTCATTTTGAATCGAATCGTCCTCAAAAGGCAGAGAATCCTTTTCACATTTCACCATAATCCAAGTCCCAATCAATCGGTCGTCAAGTTGATTTTGAGGTGAGAATATTGAAATAACTGGTAAGAGAAGAGTAAAAAGAAGTTTATACATCATACTATTTCTAGTTAGCTCCCTAATTTTATCAATTTCAACTATAATTCAAATAAAAGGTCCAAATTCCTTTGGAATAACCACAAAGGGAGTCATTTTGAAACAACCTATTAATTCCTTTCAAAGTCGACATGCATAATTATGATGTAGTACATTATTCTTTTTCATTTACCGGCCTTAATCCGCTATTTTGCAGGACGAACCCAAAAGCTGATTTTACAGTTCTTGGTTCTTGAATCTTGCTTTTTGCTTCTTTCTATGAAACAGCATAACCTGAAGTTATACAATACCCTTTCCAGGGAAAAAGAAGAATTTCAACCCATCAACCCGCCTTTTGTGGGCATGTATGTCTGCGGGCCTACAGTGTATGGAGATGCACATTTGGGCCATGGGCGACCTGCAGTCACATTTGACACGGTCAACCGCTAC
>JAJLJS010000307.1:0-1221 GCA_033844545.1 Cyclobacteriaceae bacterium
CCAAGCTTTTGATAAAAAGGCTCGGCATCTTCTGCCGAAAACAAAAAAATGCGGGTTCCAGGGTTGGTTTCCCGGGTAAACTTTACCATTCGGCTTCCAATTCCCTGTTTTTGAAAATGCTTCGCAACCGCCAAATCTGCAATGAAGCAACGGTAACATCGGTCACTCAGTCCCCGCAAAACACCAATCAACTTCCCATCTTCTCTGGCAGTCACCCAATAATTAGCTCCATCGACCATTTTCTGTAGAAGTTCAAGATTTTCCATAGGTCTTCTTTTCCCCAATCCAGAATCCTCCAAAAGAAATATATAATCTTTGAGGCTAAGGGTGTTTTCTTCTTGAATTGAAATCATTAGTTTAAGAAATAATCGGAAAACATATGACAGGAGGAATAGGATTTAGCAGACAGGGTTCCCAATCTTTTGAGGAAAACAGAAAATTGGGAAAAATACGCCCAGGAATCACTGCTGCGCAAAACGCCACAAAAAATACGCACCCTGACCCCAAAAGCCTAGCTGCAATTAGAGATTTTCATGACAAACACCAAAACAAACTTCAATCTCAAAAAATCATCACCTGGCTTGGGATCGGATTAGTGTTGATTTTGGGTGTCTTATTCTTCTACTGGGTGCTCAGTTAAGCACATCCTGAAGGTCCTCTCTTTTTCGGAAGCTTGCCTTGGCAAAGGGACAAAGGGGGATCACTTTGATATTTTCCTTTCGGACAAAATCCACCAAAGCCTCCAAAAGCTTCATGCCTACTCCCTGACCTTGAAGTGACTCATCCACTTCGGTATGTTCAATAATCATCCTTTGAGCCCCTGCCATCACATAGACCATTTCTGCTATGTGTTTGGCTCCTTCTTCTACAAAAAAAGAACCCCGGTTTCCATTCTGTTGATGCTGAATATTCATAGATTTTTTTTTATTAACAATCTAAGGAAATGCTGAGTTTTCAGGGTATTGGTGGGAGTTTGCGGTTTTCCGTTGCCCGTTATCGGTTGTCTGTTGTCGGTTTTAGGACCAGATATGGGATGGGGTTATCGGTTGTCTGATGCCAGGTGAGTTTATGGGTTGTTGGCGTGTAAAACTTCCAAAATTGAGAATCGCTTCATTCATCTTGCCTCTTGTCTCATGCACCATGACTAGCTTTTTGCCTCTTGCTCCCGATAGCTATAGGGATTGCCTATTGCCTTTTGCTACTGGCTACTTGCTACTTGAT
>JAJLJS010000308.1:0-17622 GCA_033844545.1 Cyclobacteriaceae bacterium
ATCGAAATCAAAATGGTAAGGCGCCACTCCCCCTTGAATAGAAAGATTGATTTTTCCGTCTGATTTTCCATAGCAGGAAGTTCCAAGAGGTTCCAATGTGGCGATTTTCAGAACTTCCGGTTGGGATATTTCCAAATTTTCCAATCGCTGGAAACAGCCCAATTGATCTACCACTTCTACCCAATAATTTCCTGGAGGAAGATTTAAGGCAGAATTTGAATTCAAGCCTGAATTATGGGACCATTTATATTGGTAGGGAGCTTTTCCCCCTTTGACATCGATCACTATCGATCCGTTGCTAGCCCCAAAACAGTCCACCATTTTGACTCCGGAAATTTCCGCAAGGAATTCGGAAGAGACGGAAATCTCAATTTTTGGAGATTTGCCTTCGCATTGATTGTCCACTAAACTGTAGGCCACATATTCTAAAGTACCCACTGTTCCGGGTTGATCCCAGATCACTTCTAAATTGGAAGTCCCTTGGCCAGAAACAATGGTACCTCCAGTCACAGTCCATTCGTACCCTCTGGAAGTTTGTGGATTAGGAGCTTCGTACCAAAAAGAAGATTCCGGATTGAAACACACCTCCAATGGACCTTCCGCCTCACTGACGACTATCCTTTGATTGATGACTACGGGCAATTCTATTGGAGCTCCGGGACATCCATTTTCCGAATAAGGTATCATCCGGAGTAGGGCGTTTTCATTGGCTACTCCCCAATTGACCAAAACTGAGTCTCCAAAATCTTGGATAATGGTTCCTCCTTCAATTTCAAAAATTGCTTTGAAGACATTTTCCTTGCCCTTTATTCTGTACATAATTTCTTCTACCTCAGGGCATACGGATTGTTCGCCGACGATTTCAGCTTTGGATTCGACCACCACCACTTCAAAAACCACTTCCTCTTGATCATCGCAGGAATTGGGACTAAGTGCAGCCAAGATGGTTACCTCATATTTTCCGGGAGTTTTGTAAGTATGCCCCACTTCTTTCCCTTCCTTGGTATCCGAACCATCACCAAAATCCCAAACAAAATAGCTGAAGTCCGGATTGTCTGGAACAATTTCCCACAAGCCTTCCTGATTCAAACAAGCTACTTTTTCCCCTTCCACTTCAAACTCATACTTAGTATCTGCTTGGAAATTCAAATTATCCAAGGCCGCTCCTGCTGCATACCCATAGGATTCAATTTGACCAAAACCATAGACATAAGCGGTGAACCCTTCTTTGTTGGAGATTTTATGGACTCCTTGGGATATTCCCACTCTTGCTACTGAATAGGCAGGATCACTAGTCAAAACAGAGAAGGCAGCTCCTACATTGTTTCCATCCAAAAAAGTTTGATTTTCAGTGCCTGTTTTGACGACAATATTGATGTAGTGATTGGTAATGGAGGGCAGCGCCATGGCGTTGAAGGAGATCTCCTTTAGGCTCTGCTCTACCGGACTGTAAGTAATCATGAAGGGATCTCCATTTTGGGCCTCCGGAGAATTGGGTTGATTACAATCCATACTTTTTGAAAAAACCGTCACAGAAGCTGGTTTGGAGGTTTCTATTTTGGCGTTTTCATCCACTCCAAATTCTATGGGAATCCATTGGCCTTGGTTAAGAGTAGTGATGGAATTTCCATTCACAAACACCTGAGTACCGTTCTCAGCTGCCAATACCTTTACCAACTCCCCCGAGGATCTTCCTTCCAGGCCTACGTGGACAAAAGAAGTCCCCCAAGTGTTAACCGGATAAGCTTGTTGAAATAAATGATCATTGGCTTGACCGCAGTTTCCTACACCAGTCCATTTGTTTCCACCAAAAACGGCAATCTTTCGGCATTCATCCGCATTTTCACCCACTACCCGGACCCTTGATCCGGTCAAATCATCCCTTGCTTTCAACTGATAACTTTGTCCCCGATTCAGCACGATCGTAAAGGGTGTTTTCGCAGGATTTCCATTGATCGTGGCTACAGAGGGGGTGATTTCAATGGAGGTCTTGTCCTCCGTGGCAATGACCAATAAGGTACTTTCATTATTTACATTTCCGTTGAACCCTGCATTTACGGTCAAGGTCTCAAAATGAGAGGTGATGTAGTAATCCCTTCCTAAAGTGCCCACTGGCAAAACCAAAGTTCCATCGGCACTTCTGAGCCGCTCATTGAAAGCATGTACGGCAATTTTTCCGGATGAGGTAATATAAATCCCTTTGTTTTCTACGGCTCCGCTGGTTCGGTGTAGCAGATCCAGATCATCAGAGGGTACCCTCAGGGTGAATTGCTGGCCTGAAGTAAGGGTGAAAGGCTGGACATTCCCCAGATACTCAATCGAACCGGTAGTATTTTCTGTGGCAGTAATGACGATTACCGCAAAATCCATCGCTCCCTGATTATTTGGGCCACTGGGAAAAACCCGGTTATTTTCCATAAATCCTACCCAAAACTCTTTACCAACTGTAGACAATTGTCCCATTACCAAAATGGGGCTCACCAGGAAAAGGAGCAGTAAGAAAGAAAGCCGGTAAAAAACTCTCATTGAACAGATTTAGGAATACCTGGGAACAATATAATTAACTGGCAATACATTTCTTTCTTAATCTGTACTGATGGCAGAAATGGGATTTGGGATAAGGCCTCAAAAAAATTTTAATCCCTATCTTTGCGCCTTCTAAAAG
Source organism: Cyclobacteriaceae bacterium (assembly GCA_033844545.1). Lineage (GTDB taxonomy): Bacteria > Bacteroidota > Bacteroidia > Cytophagales > Cyclobacteriaceae > Algoriphagus. The sequence continues at coordinate 2,666 of JAJLJS010000308.1, forward strand.
CAAAATACTTCCATGATTTCAGTAGATAATCTTTCCCTCAAGTTTGGTAAGCGTACTCTCTTTGATGAGGTTAACCTCAAGTTCACCCCGGGCAACTGCTATGGCGTGATCGGAGCAAACGGAGCTGGAAAGTCCACCTTTTTGAAAATCCTTTCCGGAGAAATCGAATCCACCTCCGGGTCTGTAAACATCACTCCCGGTCAACGAATGGCGGTCTTGAAGCAGAACCACTTTGAATTTGATGAAGTAGAGGTGCTGAAAACTGTTCTAATGGGGCATAAAAAACTTTATGCAATCATGGAGGAAAAGGACGCAATCTACCTGAAGGAGGACTTTTCCGAAGAAGACGGGATTCGTGCCTCTGAATTGGAAGCGGAATTTGCAGAAATGGATGGATGGAACGCCGAATCCGATGCTGCCGCTTTACTTTCAGGCCTGGGAATCACCGAAGACCTGCACTACATGCAGATGAAAAATCTGGCTGGTAACCAAAAAGTAAGGGTTTTGCTGGCTCAGGCACTTTTTGGAAATCCGGATATCCTTATTCTCGATGAACCTACCAACGACTTGGATGCCGATACCATCGTCTGGCTCGAGGATTTCTTGATTGATTTCAAAAACCTCGTGATCGTTGTATCACACGACCGACACTTCTTGGACACAGTTTCAACGCATACTGTGGACATTGATTTTGGAAAAATCAAAATCTATTCGGGCAATTATACCTTCTGGTACGAATCTTCTCAACTTGCCCTGAAGCAGAGATCCGATCAAAACAAAAAAGCCGAAGAAAAGCGAAAAGAACTACAGGACTTCATCGCCAGATTCTCCGCCAACGTCGCAAAATCCAGACAGGCTACTGCCCGAAAGAAAATGCTCGAGAAACTCAATGTGGACGAAATCGAGCCTTCCAGCAGAAAATATCCAGGAATCATTTTCAAGCCGGAAAGAGAAGCCGGTGATCAAATTTTCATGACCGAGGGATTGGAATTGAAGGAAGACGGAACTACCTATTTCACCGATGTGAATCTCATGGTGGACAAGGGTGACAAAATCGCCTTCATCTCCAAGACCAAACAAGCCGTGCACAAATTCTTTGATGTCATCATGGAAGAAGGCACCAAACCGACCAAAGGCACTTTCAAATGGGGTGTGACCATCAATAAAGCCTATCTCCCCAATGACAACGCGAAGTATTTCAACTCCGAATTGAACTTAATCGACTGGCTGAGGCAATACTCCAGCAATCAAGAAGAGGCTTATGTAAGAACATTCTTGGGAAGAATGCTTTTCACCGGAGAGGAAACCCTGAAAAAGTGTTCGGTTCTTTCCGGAGGGGAAAAAGTGCGTTGCATGATTTCCCGAATGATGCTTCAGAATCCAAACCTTCTGGTGATGGATGAACCCACCAACCACCTCGACTTGGAATCCATCACCGCGTTCAACAACGCAATAATTGAATTCAACGGAACAGTTTTGATGTCTTCGTATGACCACACCTTTGTCCAGTCTTCTTGTAACAGGATCGTAGAATTCACTCCAAACGGAACGATAGACCGGAGAATGCCTTACGACGATTACTTGGCAAGCGAAGAAATCAAGGCTCTTCGTGAAAAAATGTACGGTAAAAACTAAAGGAGAAAGCCTTGCTACTCACTGCAATCATCATATACTTAGGATTGACTGTGGCTGTGGGTGCATGGTCCTCAAAATTGGTCAAAAACTCCAATGACTTTGTGCTGGCAGGGCGATCCCTGCCACTTTTTCTTTCTGCCTCAGCCCTCTTCGCTACCTGGTTTGGCTCGGAGACCATCTTCGGCGCCTCTTCGGTGTATCTGGAAGAAGGACTGATTGGGGTGATTGAAGATCCGTTTGGAGGGGCACTTTGTCTGGTCCTTTTCGGAATGTTTTATCTCCGACCCATGTATAAAATGGAGGTATTGACCATTGGAGATGTATTCTTAAAAATCTTCGGGAAAAGAATTGAATTCTTCGCCTCCGTTTTCATGATTCCGGCCTATTTTGGCTATGTAGCTGCCCAATTGGTGGCTCTGAGCCTGGTACTTGGCGCAGTTACCGATTTGACCTTGGTTCAGGGAATTGTCATCTCGGCGGGAATTGTAGTTTTCTACACATTTTTGGGAGGAATGTGGGCGATTTCGATTACAGATTTTATTCAGACCACTATGATCGTGATCGGTTTGATCTGGGTTTCGGTCATGGTCGCTGAGGAAGCCGGAGGAGTGAGTGAAATATTTTCCCAAGCCCCTCCCGAGAGCTTTCAGTTTTTTCCAGAAAATAGCCTGAAGGCCTGGATCAGCTATTTCGGGGCTTGGGCAATTTTGGGCTTAGGAAGTATCCCTTCTCAGGATATCTACCAACGGGTCATGTCTGCCAAATCAGAGAAAGTAGCGGTTCGTTCCACTTACCTGGCAGGGGCTTTTTACCTTTCCTTTGGACTTTTGCCCCTTTTTATCGCCTTGGGCGCCAAGGTTCTATACCCTGAACTTTACCTGGAAAACAAGCAAATGCTTCTTCCTTCCATGGTATTGCTGCATGGAGGATTGCCGGTTCAGGTGGTCTTTTTTGGAGCTTTGATTTCTGCGATTATGAGTACTACCAGTTCCGGGCTACTGGCACCCTCGGCCATTATCTCGGAAAATATCATCCGTCCCTATTTCGGAGAGAGACTGAAAGACAAACACCTCCTCTGGATATTGAGGATCAACATTATTTCTGTAGCCTTGATCGCTTCCTTGATGGCGACTTGGGAGTCCAATATCTATGAACTGGTGGCGGGAGCTTCCATTCTGATGTTGGTTTCTCTTTTTGTTCCCTTGACTGCCGGGCTTTATTGGCGAAAAGCTTCTTCCATGGGGGCTTTATTGGCAATGGTTTTTGGGATGTTGATTTATTTGTTAGCGGAAAATTTTGAGTGGTCTGAGGACAACCATTTGATAGGACTTGTAGCCAGTGGCATGGCCATGTTTATCGGATCCCATTTCTTTCCGGACCAAAAGAAAGTAAGACATGAATTATCCTAAAATATTTCTCCAAAAAGGGAAAGAAATCTCCCTACTTCGAAAACACCATTGGGTTTTTTCGGGTGCCATTGCAAAAGCTGAATCCGGAATCGAAAACGGTGATTTGGTTTCTGTCTTTTCCTCCAAAAATGAATTTTTGGGAATCGGGCATTTCTCCCAAGGATCCATCATGGTCAGAATTATTTCCTTTGAAGAAAGAGCTATTGAGGCTTCGTTTTGGAAGGAAAAAATCTCCGCTGCTTATTCCCTGAGGGAAACGCTTGGACTCACAGATAATCATGAGACCAATGTATTCCGACTGGTTCATGGGGAGGGTGATCTTCTTCCTGGACTGATCATTGATTTTTATAAGGGTACAGCAGTCATTCAAGCTCACCATGTGGGAATGCACCGGCATGTCCTGGAGATCTCCAATGCCCTACAGGAAGTTTTTGGGGATTCACTTCAGGGAGTCTATGACAAAAGTGCTGAAACTCTTCCTAAAAATCTGGGAATCTCTTCCAACGAATGGGTTTGGGGAAGCCCAAAGACTGACTTGGTTCAGGAATATGGAGCTACCTATAAAATCGACTGGGAAAAAGGTCAAAAAACCGGTTTTTTTATTGACCAAAGAGAAAACCGAAAACTGGTTGCCTCCTATTCCAAAGGAAAAAAAGTCCTGAATACGTTTTGTTACTCCGGTGGCTTTTCTGTTTTGGCGCTTCAGGAAGGAGCCCAAGAGGTACATTCCGTGGACATCTCAGCCAAAGCCATTGAATTGACCGAAGAGAATGTAAGCTTGAATGCGGGATTTGCCGGAAAGCACAGGTCCATCACCGCAGACGTAGTCAAATACATCCGGGAAATCGGGGATGACTTTGACCTGATCATTTTGGATCCACCTGCTTTTGCCAAAAATCTCAAAGCCCGTCACAATGCCGTGCAGGCCTATAAACGCCTGAATGCGGAAGCCTTGCGCAAAATCAAACCGGGAGGAATTCTTTTTACGTTTTCCTGCAGCCAGGTGGTGGACAAATCACTCTTTGCCCATACTCTCACTGCAGCAGCCATGGAAAGTAAACGAAAAGTCAAAATCCTTCACCAACTTACCCAACCAGCCGATCATCCGGTCAATGTTTTTCACCCGGAAACTGAATATCTGAAAGGACTGGTTTTGTATGTGGAATAAATAATCCAAGCACAAAACCTTTTCCATTCGGCTTTTGTACTAATTTCACCATTCAAACACATAACTATGTACACAGGACTATTACATACCCATTCAGGACTTGCTTATCTTGTCCTAGCTGCTTTGATCATTGTCATCTTTTGGGCCCTTTTTGGTTCTTTGACTGGAAGAGAATTTACAGAAAGAGACCGAAAATTAGCCTTGGTTGCGTTTATTCTTTCTCACATCCAGCTTTTGGTCGGATTGATCCTTTATTTTGTCAGTCCTTTGGGTTTTCAATTGTTGACCGGTGGTGGAGCAATGTCAGACCCTGCTGCCCGTCTGACAGCTTTGGAGCATCCCGTAGTCAATATACTGGCCATTGTGCTGATTACCATTGGGTATAGCAGAAGTAAAAAACTGACAGAGTCCCGAGCCAAATTCAGAAGTATTTACATGCTGTATGCAGTGGGATTGATCCTGCTACTGAGCAGACTTCCCTGGATGAATTGGTTAGGATAAGAAACCACCGTTAAATCTTAAATCCGGCTCAAATGGCCGGATTTTTTTGTTTTCAAAACCCAGACTATACTTCACATCCAAGAATGACCATTTAACATTTTATGCAACTTTGTTTCAAAAACTTTGGTTAAATCGTTTGTAGTATTCTACTTTTGCAACCGTGTTACATCAAGGAAAGCTATATTTTCTACTCTTGATTTTGGGATTGCTGACCCAATTGGCTCAAGGGCAGCAATGTAATCTAACCCTTCGGGGTAAAGTCATTCACTTAGAAAATGGTGAACCGATTGAAGCTGCCTCGGTGATGATTATGGAAAACCGCACCGGGGTAATTTCTGATCCAAACGGCAACTTCGTGATTCGGGATCTTTGCCCAGGCACCTACACAATAAAAGTCCAATATCTTGGACACAAAGAAATCCTTCAGACGCTTCAACTGACCGGAAATACTCTCAATCAAACTTTCCGAATGGAAGAGGAATCCTTTGATCTGGGAGGGGTGGAAGTTCATGGCCATCGGGAAGCCGTGCAAACCACCACAGCTGTGACTTCACTTTATGGTGAATCCTTGCTTCAATCCCGGGGAGAAAGTTTAGGGGAAAGCTTAAAGCGAGTAGCTGGAGTGACCACTTTCTCCACAGGAAATACCATTGCCAAACCAGTGATCCATGGAATGCACAGCAACCGGATCATGATCCTTAACAATGGTGTACGACTGGAGGGACAACAGTGGGGAGCCGAACACGCTCCGGAAATTGACCCATTTCTAGCCGATGAAATCACGGTGATCAAAGGAGCCGAAACGGTAAGATTTGGACCAGAAGCCATGGGTGGGGTGATTTTAGTAAATCCTCCAACCTTGCCCACCACCAAGAAACATCTGACAGAACTCCATTTGGTAGGAGCAACCAATGGAAGAATGGGAAATATCTCCGCTTCCCATGAAGGAGGCTCTGACAAAATTAAAGGATTGGGATACAGGGTACAGGCTTCCGCCAAACGAGCAGGATATGTCAAATCCCCGAATTATTATCAGGCAAACACCGGAATGGCAGAATACAATGTTTCGAGTTCTTTGGGATATAGCAGCGGTAATTTAGGAGTAGAAACCTATTACAGTTTTTTCAATACCGAAATCGGAATTTTAAGAGATTCCCATACCGGTAACCTTTCCGATTTGGAAGAAATTATCAACAATGGTGAACCCTTTATCAAACCTGAATTTTCCTATGAAATAGGGAATCCCAAACAGGAAGTCAGCCATCATTTGGCCAAACTAAAGGCACATTACCATTTGAATCCATCCTGGAAATTGAATTTTCAATATGGTTTTCAATTGAATAATCGGAAGGAGTACGACCGAAGACGCGGTGAGCTGAATGCAAGGCCGAGCCTGGATTTAGAGCTATATACGAATACAGGGGACCTTTTTCTGGATCATAATTTAAGTCCAAACTGGAGTGGAACGTTTGGAGTCAATCTGATACAGCAGGCGAATTCCAATATTCCCGGAACTGGTGTGACTCCCCTTATTCCAAACTATGACATGCTCAACGGAGGAGTCTATTGGATGGAGAAATACCTCAAGGGACCATTGGAATTGGAAGCAGGGATCCGGTATGATTATCGAAAAGTAGATGCTGCGAGATACGTGGGGAATGATCTCCAGGAGGCAAGCCTGGATTACCAGAACTTTTCTGCCTTTGTAGGTGGTCTATACCAATTGAGCCCCTATTTCTCCTTTTCATCTAACCTGGGTTCGGCTTGGAGACCTCCCAATGTCAATGAGCTGTTTTCTCAAGGACTTCACCATGGGGCAGCGGCTGTAGAAATCGGCGATCCCAATTTAGTCTCTGAAAAATCCCTGAAGTGGGTCAATGGATTGGAGTTTGAAAAAGACAAGATCCTTCTGGAGTTTACAGGATACCTCAACCAGATTTCGGATTACATCTACCTTAATCCCACTGGAGAAACCTATGTGAGCCTCAGGGGAACTTTCAACGTGTACGAATACCTTCAGGCCAATGCCTTCTTCTATGGCTTTGATCTTTCTGGTAGTTATGCTTTTTCTGATCAAGTGAATGCGTATGCCAAAGGCTCCATCATCCGGGCCAAGAATACCGACGAAAACAACTATTTCCCTTTCATTCCATCAGATCGTATGGATTGGGGTGTGTCTTACTCTTTTGGGAAAAATGCCAAATCCCTGGGTCACCAGCTGACCCTCAGCAATCTCCTGGTAGCCCGTCAAAACAGGGAGCCGGATTTTGATTTAGCGCCTGCCCCTCCTGGCTATGCTTTGGTCAATTTAGGGTACCAAAAGAAACTTCAACTCGCTAGCAATCAACTTAATGTAGGTATTCAGATCACAAATCTATTCAATACCGAATTCAAGGAATACATGAATCGTTTCCGGTACTTCACGGACGATATGGGAAGAAATATCTTAATTAAACTAAACTATCAATTCTAAATTTAAAAAACCATGAAAAACTACACCAAACTGCCAGTGTACCTTTTTGCTGCGCTAACCTTTGGATTCGCCTCTTGTGAAAGTGACGATCCAGTCGTAGAGAATGAAGGAGAAGTAATCACGGATGTTATTCTTAATTTTCAAGAACTTGACGGCTCAAATAATCCTGTGGGAAGTCCTTTTTCTTTCAAGGCAAGTGATTCTGAAGGAATCGAAGTGGGTGGTTCTCCGACTATCGAAACTATTAACATCACCAAGGGTAAAAAGTATGCGATGTCTATCGAGGTATTAAACTCTATCGAGGGTGAGGACATCACAGAGGAAATATTGGAAGAAGCAGATGAGCATCAGTTTTACTTCCTGGGGGCTGCATTTACCAACAATATCATGACGATTGTCTATGACGACGAAGGCGGAATTAATTTGGGAGTAAAAACTTTATTGACCGTTTCTTCCTCACCGGGTACCAACAATACACAAATGAGAGTGGTCCTCAGACATGACCTGGACAAAAACTTCCCCGGAGCCAGCAATCCCAACTTTGCCAACTTTGCGCAGGCAGGTGGAGAGTCTGATTTGGACATTACTTTCCCAGTGGTGATCAACTAACCAGAAAATTAACTCATAAAAAAAGCAGCCTCAGCGCTGCTTTTTTTGTGCCTAGATTTTTTTCAAAAGGAATTCCCACAGATGGCCATATTCCCAGGATCGAATGCCGCAGGATTTGCTCCTACATTCCCTGCCACCAAAATCACCTGATAATCCGGTCCTTCACTGGCCAAATGAACTTTGACATGCCCATCAAAAAGCCTCATTCCCTCAAAATTTAGGGATGTCCCATCAGACAGTTTCCCCATTAGGGTGACAGATTCTAAGGTTTTGGCAGAAACTGGGTTGAGCATATAAGCAATCGCAGCATCTTCCTGATCATAGCTTCCAAAATGCAAATGAGCGGGATAGGAATACTCCGAATCGGCCTGAGGACCATTTAATTTCAAGGTGAATTCCAATTGCCCTCCTGCTAATTCCTTTACGGTTAGACGCCCCGAAAAATCATAATCACTGGCTTTGTACAGATCAAAGCCCATTTCCTGACCAGTGTATTTCTCAGGCTCGGTCTCTGAGCAGGCAAAGACACCCAAGGAAATCAATACGACTAAAAAAAACTTCTTCATATGAGTTGTATTTTTTTACCAAACGATTTGGCTTACGTGTAGTTTAAGTTTACCCAAAATAATCCATTTATTTCCGAAAAAAAGTGACTAAGAGCACGCCCATAAAAAATCATCTTGACTCTGTCCGACAAATTCCCTCAGATCACGATAGATGCCCAAATCTTTTCCCATTTTGAAACAAAGTTTGAAACAGCAGCAAAAAACCATGGATGATTCCAAACTAGCCGTAGCGTTGGAATACTTTCGCCGTAAAGGCTGGACACCTTTCCCTTTCCAAATCCAAACTTGGAATGACTATTTGCAGGGAAAATCCGGTCTTCTCAATGCCCCCACTGGGTCTGGGAAGACTTTTGCGCTTTGGTTTCCTGCAATTTTGGAATACATCCATCAGAACCCAGACACTTGGAAAAAGGCTAAAAACAATGGCATTCAGCTGATTTGGGTGACTCCTCTGCGGGCTTTGGCTCAAGACATCCAAAAAGCCATGCTGGAGGTTTGCGAGACAATTGGTCTTCCTTGGCAAGTCGTCGTCCGGAATGGAGATACAGATGCCAAGACACGAACTGCCATTAAGAAAAACCCGCCGGAATGTCTGATTACCACGCCGGAAACCTTGCATATTCTGATTTCTCAAAAGGATCATCAGAAACTCTTTCAAACACTCCAAGCCGTCATTATCGATGAGTGGCACGAACTGGTGGGAAATAAGCGAGGAGTTCAGGTTCAGCTGGCTTTGGAATACATCCAGGCTATTTGCCCCAACACCTTTCGAAGATGGGCTATTTCGGCTACGATCGGGAATCTGAAACAAGCCGCAAAGGTTTTGCTCGGAGCCAAACTACCCGTTCATCTAGTAAAAGCCGATGTCGAAAAAGAAATTCTGATCCATGCTGTTTTTCCCGATGAAATTGAAAAATACCCTTGGGCAGGGCATCTGGGAATCCGGATGCTGGATAAGGTAATCGACATCATTGACGCCGGAAAAACCGTTTTGCTTTTCACCAATACCCGATCGCAGACGGAAATTTGGTACCAGAAAATTCTGGAATCCAAGCCGGAATGGTCAGGTTGGATGGCTATGCATCATGGCTCTCTGGACATGGCCGTAAGGGCATGGGTGGAAAATGCGCTCCATGAAGGCAAGCTGAAAGTGGTCATCTGCACCTCGAGCTTAGACTTGGGCGTGGATTTCAGGCCGGTGGATCGAGTCATCCAGGTGGGAAGTCCCAAAGGGGTGAGCAGGTTTGTGCAGCGCGCCGGCCGGGCCGGACATCAGCCTGGGCTTCCCTCTGAAATCTTTTTTGTCCCCACCAATGCCCTGGAACTGGTGGAAGCCGCTGCTCTTCGCAATGCCATTGAGAAGCAGGAAATGGAGTCTCAATTTACGCCTGAACTCACCTACGATGTCCTGATTCAATTTTTGGTCACCTTGGCTGTCGGGGAGGGATTTGATCCTGAGGTCATTTTTCCAATCGTAAAAAGAACCTATTCCTTTGCCAAACTCGGTTCTGAGGAATGGGAATGGATCATGGACTTTATCACCAAAGGAGGAACATCCCTGGGCAACTACGAGGACTTTCTGAAAGTGGAATTGGCGGAAGATGGACTTTACCGGGTCAAGAGCCGAAAAATCGCCATGAAACATCGGCTCAGCATGGGGACAATCGTCTCGGATATCAGCCTTCGGGTCAAGTTCAAAAACGGCACTTACCTAGGAACGGTCGAGGAATACTTCATCGCGAAAATGAATATCGGAGACCGGTTTTTTTTCGCAGGGAGAAGTCTGGAACTGCTTCAGGTAAAGGGGATGGATGTTTTTGTGCGTGTATCGGAGAAAAAAACCTCGAATGTCGTCAGCTGGATGGGAGCCCGGATGTCCCTCTCTTCCATGCTTTCCGATAAGATTCGGGAGATTTTCAAAGAATACAATCAGGGGATTATCCTTTCGGAGGAAGTAAAGAGAGTTTTGCCCATCCTGGATTTGCAGAGCAAACTTTCCCTGGTGCCGGATGCAGACACGTTTTTGGTGGAATCACTGCAAAGTTCGGATGGCTACCACCTTTTTTTCTATCCTTTCGAAGGAAGAATGATGCATGAATTGATGAGTGCCCTGATCGCGTATCGGATTTCTCAGACCTATCCGATCTCTCTGAACATGGCTATGAATGATTATGGCTTTGAGATTCTTTCAGATGTATACATTTCTCCTGAAGAGATCTTTGAAGAGGATATCCTAAGTCTCAAAAATATCGAGGAGGATATTTTGCATTGCGTGAATGAGAGTGAAATGTCCCGGCGAAAATTCCGGGAAATTGCCAGCATTGCCGGACTGGTATTCCAAGGATATCCCGGTAAACCGGTTTCCTTTAAGCATATTCAAGCCAATTCCGGACTGCTTTTCCAGGTTTTTGAGCAATATGATCCCGAAAATCTTCTTTTACAGCAAGCCAGAGCTGAATCCCTCAATCAGCAAATGGAACAGGAAATGTTTATCAGGGCTGTGCAAAAGCTAAACCGGCTGAAAATCGTCATTCATAGGCCGGTTCAGTTTACCCCATTTTCTTTCCCGATCATGGTGGATCGACTAAACAGAACAAATGTATCCTCTGAAAGTGTGGAAGACAAAATCACCAAAATCTTGTCCCAAATGCAGGAAATCGATTAATTGGCTCTCCAGAAAAACGGAGTGAAAAGAATAAGAATCGTAAACAATTCCAATCTTCCCAACAGCATCATAAAGGAAAGTACCAGCTTGGCTTCCGGTGAAAAGAAGGCAAAGTTGTCAACCGGTCCCACCTCTCCGATGGCTGGTCCTACATTACCCAGACATGTCGCCACAGAACCCAAAGCGGTCGGCAAGTCGTAGCCCAAAATTGCAATGACTAAGGATCCGGCAACGAAGGTACTGAGGTAGATCAACAGGAAGTTCATGATGTTGTTGATGATCCTTCCGGATACCATTTCCCCATTGATGATCAGAGGGACAATTGCCCGGGGATGGACAATGCGTTTGAATTCCAGCCAGGAATTTTTGAGGAAAACTACATGCCTGACAAACTTAATTCCACCAGCAGTAGAACCTGCAGATCCACCCAAAAACAGCATCATGAAGCAGATAAATGTGATCCCCATACCATATTGGGTATAGTCATCGGTCACAAATCCGGTGGTGGTCACAATAGAAACCACCTGAAAAAGGGACTTTCGAAAGGCTAGTTCCAGCTCAATATCCGCGTTGTATACGATTCCTCCGAATACCACCAAGGTCAATAGAAGAATGGCACCGGTGTACGCCTTGAATTCATCACTTTTGAATATTCTACCAAACTTCCCTACGATTCCAAAATAGATCAGGGTAAAGTTGGTCCCGGCAAAAAACATGAAAATCACCGCCACATATTGGATAAAGGCGGAATCATAAAAGGCCATACTGGCATTTTTGGTGGAAAATCCTCCGGTTGCCAAGGTCGTCAGTGCATGATTGACCGCATCGTAAAGGGTCATCCCTCCTGCCCAGTATAATATAGCCGCAGAGACAGTAAGTCCTACATAGATATACCAAAGCCTCTTTGCTGTTTCAGAGATTCTGGGGTGAACTTTGTCAGAAGTCGGACCCGGAGATTCCGCCACAAATAATTCTGAGCCCCCAATACCCAAGAGAGGAAAAATGGCAACTGTCAATACAATGATCCCCAATCCCCCAATCCACTGAGTCATACTACGCCAAAACAAAAGCCCTTTCGGCATGGCTTCAATATCAGTCAGGATGGATGCTCCTGTAGTAGTCAAGCCGGAAACAGTCTCAAAAACTGCATCTGAGATGGTATCAATCTGATCAGAAAAGTAGAAAGGAAGCATTCCAAAAAGGGTCATAATGACCCAACTCAGCGCCACAATCAGATACCCCTCACGCTTTCGGATCAGCTGGTCGTACTTGGCAAAGGAGAAAAAGAAAATCATTCCGATGAATAAGGAAATCGCAGCAGATACCATGATCGGTGTGGAATCCTCATTGTAAATCCAGGAAATAGAAGCAGCGGGCAACATTAAGACCCCGATCAAAAACATCAAGGCGCCCATGATTCTCCCGATGGCTTTTAAATGAATCATGCTTAGTGAAAAAGTTTCTCTAATGGTTGCTTGGCTTCGGGAAGTGCCAATACAATTGCTTTATCATCCAGTTGCAGCATAAAATCCCCATCCGGTATGTGCACATTTTCACCCCGGATCACTCCCGCTACAATCGCCGTGGAAGGAAAGTGCAATTCTCTGAGAGGGTGCTTGGTGAGTCTGTTGTTTTTGCTGACACTGTATTGAATAAACTCGGCATCCACTCCATAAATCCCCGAAACGGCATCTACAGTCCCTTTTCTAAGGTATCGGGTGATTTCATTGGCGGCTACCAGTTTCTTATTGATGAGGGAATCCACCCCGATACTGTGAGAGATATGGATATATTCCCGGGTATCCACATGGGCAATGGTTTTGTAGACTCCGTGGTTTTTTGCGGAGAGACTGGTGATGATATTCGTCTCGGAAGATTCTGTCAAGGCCAAAAAGGCATCCATTTGCTCCAAACCCTCTTCGACCAAAAGCTCGATATTTTTGTAATCTCCATTGATCACCAAAGTATCCGGCAGGCGTTCGGCTAGCCATTTGCAGCGCTCCTTTTCATTATTGACCAAGGTAACCCGGTAATCTTTCTGAAGCTTGATGGCTGTAGTCACGGCCATGTCATCGCCTCCGATGATCATTATATTCTTGATTTTGACCTTCTTTTGGCCTAAGGCCTCAATGATGGATTCTGTATTTTTCTTGTGGGAAATGAAAAATGCGTGATCGTTGTTCCGGATGATCGTACTTCCCCTGGGGATGATGGTTTTTTGATCCCGAACAATCGCAATGATCCGGATATCCTCGTATATGGGGTCCTCTTTGGTATCCATAATCCGCTGGTTGACCAAAGGACTGTACTGATCCAGCGTAATTCCGACAATGTTCAGCTTTCCGCCTCCAAAATCAAAAACCTCCGTAAAACTGGAGTTTTCAATCATTTTGTAGATTTCCCGGGAGCAAAGCATAGTCGGAGAAATCAAATTATCGATTCCGAGATTATTGAAGTATTGGATATTCTCTTCTCTCAGGTAGGTATGATTCCGCACCCGGGCCATCACTCGTTTGGCACCCAATTGCTTGGCCAATACGGCAGTCACCAAATTTGTTTTTTCTGAGGTAGTCACAGCCAAAACCATGTGTGCATCTTCCACATTGGCCTGCTGAAGAACGTCTAAAGAGGTGGCGTCCCCTTGTACGGTCAACACATCTAGTTTGGAAGCGACATAATCCAAGACACTTCGATCTGTATCGATCAGGGTAATGTCTTTGTTGTCATAACTCAACCGCTCTGCCAGATGGTAACCCATATCCCCAGCTCCTGCGATTACTATATTCATCCCCATAGAGATTTACGTGAGTCTTTTTATTTCGGGCGAAATTAAATCCTTTTAGGCTGGATGTAAGTGATCATTCACTTTCTTTTTATAAAACCCGGGAAAAGGTAAGGAATCCCTTTGGCTTAAAACAAAATTCAAGCTGATTTTTCACCCGAATGTTTAGGAATGAATTTACTCCTCCAGCAGATTTTTGCTTTCCACTTCGGGTAATTCCTGCACATCCTTCAATTTTCGCTGAATCATCCGTGTCCTTACTCCCACCAGCTTATCCAATTCCGAATTGGCCTCTGTCAACTTTCTCTGGGTCTTTTCCAAAAGATCTCCAAACTTCCCAAACTCACTTTTGATTGCCCCCAAAATCTGCCAGATCTCTGCACTTCTTTTTTGAATTGCCAAAGTCCTAAAGCCCATTTGAAGAGAGTTTAAAATCGCGGAAAGGGTGGTTGGACCGGTGACGATTACCTTAAATTCCTGTTGAATTTGTTGATTCAAGCCTGGCTCCCGAAGGATTTCTGCATAAAGGCTTTCTACCGGCAGAAATAGAATCGCAAAATCTGTAGTTCCCGGAGGATGAATGTATTTGGTTTGAATTTCCAGTGCGGACTTTTTGACCGCTTTGACCAATTCAGCCCGATAAAAATCCACTTTGCCTTTATCCCCTTCTTCGTAAGCATCTACCAATCTGAGATAGGATTCCTGAGGAAATTTGGAATCAATGGGAAGTAGGACCGTTGCTTCAGCTCCCGGCATCTTAACGGCAAATTCCACTCGCTCCCGGCCACCGTTGACCGCAGTATTCACCAAATATTGATCTGGAGAAAGCAAATTTTCCAAAATAGCCTGCAACTGGTATTCCCCCAAAACTCCCCTGCTTTTCACATTGGTCAAAACCCGCTTGAGATCCCCTACTCCGTTAGCCAGACTTTGCATTTCTCCTAGTCCTTTTTGCACCGCCTGAAGCTGCCGACTGACCATTTCAAATGACTGGCCCAAGCGCGCTTCCAAGGTTTTTTGTAATTTCTCATCTACCGTCTCCCGGATTTTCTCCAATCGGGATTCGGTGTTTTTGACCATTTCCTCCTGCCTTCTCCCCAGCTCAAAAAACTTCTCCCGCTGCAAATCATTGAGTTCCTTCATGGATTG
>JAJLJS010000309.1:0-6563 GCA_033844545.1 Cyclobacteriaceae bacterium
ATTCCTACGAAAAAGTAAAACCAAAATTTCATGGGTTCTGTAATTATTACGTCCATTGTAGCATTTACCATCATCATTCTGCTACTGGTACTTATTCTCCTTTTCGCCCAGTCCAAACTGGTCAATTCCGGAGATGTGAAAATCATCATCAACGGTGACGAAAGCAATCCAATTGTTACGGCAGCTGGATCTACCTTGCTATCTACCCTTGGTAATCAAAAAATCTTCCTTCCATCTGCCTGTGGTGGTGGAGGTACTTGCGCCATGTGTAAGTGTGTGGTAGAAGAAGGCGGCGGCGACGTGCTTCCTACTGAGGTCGGTCATCTAAGCCGTGCTGAGCAGCAAGGTCAAGTTCGCTTGGCTTGCCAGGTTAAAGTGAAGAATGATCTTAAAATCCGTGTTCCTGAGGAAATCTTCGGCATCAAGAAGTGGGAGTGTGAGGTGATTTCCAACTACAACGTTTCCACCTTTATCAAAGAATTCAAGGTGAAACTTCCTGAGGGAGAAAACCTGGACTTCGAAGCGGGAGGATACATCCAGATCGACGTTCCTGCGATTACGGTCAATTTTAAGGATATGGACATCACTCCGCATCCTGAGCTGGGACACCCTGCGGATGTGTATAAGAGCGATTGGGACAAGTTTGGCCTTTGGTCATTGGTCATGAAAAATGACGAGCCTTTGTTCCGAGCGTATTCCATGGCCAACCATCCTGCAGAAGGTAATATCGTGATGCTGACGATCCGTATTGCTACTCCACCGTGGGATAGAGCCAACAACAAGTGGATGGATGTCAATCCAGGGGTTTGTTCCTCCTACGTTTTCTCAAGAAAGCCAGGGGATAAAGTGACTATTTCCGGTCCTTACGGAGAATTCCACATCAACCCGACCCAAAGAGAAATGGTCTACATCGGTGGTGGTGCAGGTATGGCTCCTTTGAGAGCTCAGATTTTCCACCTATTCCATACCGAGAAAACTTCCAGAAAAGTTTCTTACTGGTACGGTGGACGATCCAAGAAGGAATTGTTCTACGTGCCTCATTTCCGGGAAATCGAAAAAGACTTTCCAAACTTCAGCTTCCACATCGGACTTTCCGAACCGCTTCCTGAGGACAACTGGAAAGTGAAAAAGTCCTTGGACGACAAAGAAGGTGATGGGTATGTAGGATTCATCCATCAGGTATTGTACGATAACTACCTGAAGAATCACCCTGAGCCAGATGAAGTAGAATACTACCTATGCGGACCTCCTTTGATGAATGCAGCTGTATTGAAGCTATTGGATGACTTGGGCATTCCGAAAGAAAATATCAGATTTGACGACTTCGGTGGTTAATCCAAAAATTAGAATCCCGCTCCGGCGGGATTTTTTAGTTTAGTACCATTTTTGTTTACTTTTATCCAACCATCACCTGCGTATGAATATCCAGTCTTTTTTTGATCCAGTCCCTGAATATTTACTTCAAAAGTCCTATTCTGACAACACGCTTTTTCACCAGATGAAAATCTATGGAAAGGAATTTCCTGATTTGAAAGAAGTGAAAATCGCTTTGGTAGGACTGAAGGAAAGCAGGGGCACAGCCAGAGCCGAAAGTGTCAACCGGGGAAGTGCTGAAATCCGTGAGAAACTCTATGAATTGAAAAAAGGGCCAAACCCCATTCGCTTGGTAGACTTGGGAGATTTGATCCCGGGAGAAACATTGAATGATACTTACCAAAATCTAAGGCAGGTAGGAGAATACCTGATGAAACAACAGATTCTGCCCATTTATTTTGGAGGTACCCACGACTTGGATTACGGCCAGTACTTGTCTTACCAGAAAATGAAAAAGCTGGTTAACCTAGTCACGGTGGATGCGAAGATAGACATGGAAGAAGCGGGAAAGGAAGACACCCGCCATACCCAGGAGATTGTCTTGCATCAGCCAAATTTTCTGTTTTCCTATACTCATCTGGCCTACCAGAGTTTTCTGGTGGATCCTTCCTTGGTCAATGTCCTGGAGAAGCTCTACTTTGACCATGTGCGATTGGGGCAGATTCGGGATAAGTTTACCGAGATAGAGCCCCTGATCCGGGATGCGGATTTGCTCAGCTTTGATCTTTCGGCCATTCAATCGGCAGATGCCCCGGGAGCGGTAGATGCCCAGCCTTTTGGGCTGTCTGGAGAAGAAGCTTGCCAGATCAGCTGGTTTGCAGGGACGAACGAGAAACTGAGTTCCTTTGGACTCTATGGATATGATCCCTACTTTGACGACACCAATAATAAGACTGCAAAAGTAGCCGCTGTCATGATCTGGTATTTTATAGAAGGTTTTTATAGCCGAAAGGACAGCCTTTCTTTCAAAAGCTCGGATTATATCAAGTACACAGTATCCCTGGATACCAAGCCCAACTCGCTCGTTTTCTACAAAAGCAAACGAAGCGGGAAGTGGTGGATGGAAATCCCCCACAACGAATCAGATCGATTTGACCGGGTCAGCACAGTTCCCTGCAGCTATTCAGATTATCAGATGGCGCAGAAAGGAGAGATTCCAGAACGCTGGATCAATTCCCAGATTAAGCTGTATTGATGAAAGTCTATACCAAGCAGCAGTTGGCGTTGAGAAACGGACAGGACAAGCCTGAGATCTGGATAGCCTACAAAGGGATCATATACGATGTGAGCGCATCCAGGCTTTGGAAGAAAGGAATCCATTACGAGCACTGGGCAGGTCAGGATTTGACGGAGGAGCTGGTGGATGCCCCACATACGGATAAAGTTTTTGAGAAATTTCAGCCCATTGGGGTTTTAGGATAAAATGATTGTAATAGCAGACAGCGGAAGCAGCAAGACGGATTGGAGAATTCTTCATTCCGATGGGAGAATCAGCCAGTATCGGGGAGTAGGGTTCAATCCGTATTACATGACCTCTGAGGAGATGTCCATCCAGATGAGGAACGACTTTTTGCTCCAATTTGCCCAGGAGGTGGACCAGGTGTTTTTTTATGGGGCGGGTTGTTCTGCTCCGGAGCGAAAACAGGAGGTAGCTGAGGCCTTGAATTCGGTTTTTCCAAAAGCGAGTGTTGAGGTGGACCATGATCTATCAGCAGCAGCACGGGCGACATGCGGACATCAGGCAGGGATTGCTTGTATTTTGGGGACGGGCTCCAATAGCTGTGATTATGATGGAGAAAAAATTGTGGCTACCCGTCCGGCAGCAGGATATATCCTTGGCGACGAGGGGGGAGGATGCTACGTGGGAAGGAGATTTTTGCAGGATTTCATCCATGAGGAAATGCCTGAAACGATTCGGAAGGCTGCAATAGAGCGGTTTCATATTACGCAAAACATCATCCAGGACCATGTCTATCGCCAGCCTTTTCCCAGTCGATATATGGCAAGTTTTTGCAGGTTTATTACGGAAAATACCGGGGATCCTTATTGCTATAACCTCTACTACCAGGCCTTTCAGGATTTCTTTGCCAAGCATGTCTGCAAGTATGCCGATTTTCAACATAAGCCGGTAAACTTTGTAGGCTCAATAGCTTTCTACAACAGTGACATTCTCCGAAAAGCTGCCAGAGATCGGGGAATTCAGATCCAAATCATCATCGAAAACCCAATCGCAGGCCTTACCTTATATCACCAAGGCAAGTCATGATATCCCGAATTCAAGAATAGTTCACCACCAGGTACACGAAATAACGGAATCCAATAGACCAATACATCAATCCCAATCCTATGAAAGTAACCGAATCCAGCTCTTTGTATGAGAATTTAGAAAAAATGGAGGTCTTGGAGCTTCTGCAAAATATCAATGCGGAAGACCATAAGGTGGCCCCGGCAGTAAAAGAAAAATTAGGAGCTATTTCCAAACTTGTGGAACAAATTGTACCCAGAATGCAGGAAGGTGGGCGATTGTTTTACATCGGTGCTGGTACCAGTGGAAGGCTTGGAATCTTGGATGCTTCTGAGTGCCCACCTACCTATGGAGTGCCTCACGATTGGGTCATTGGCCTGATTGCGGGAGGAGAAAAAGCTATCCGAAAGTCCGTGGAAGATGCCGAAGACGATGCGGAACAAGCCTGGAATGATATTCTGAAGTACGGTTTTTCTGAATTGGATACCGTCATTGGGATTGCTGCTTCCGGAACTACTCCCTACGTGATTGGAGGGGTAAAGACGGCCAGAGAAAAAGGACTCCTTACCGGATGTATCACCTGCAATCTTGATTCTCCGCTGGCCAAAGCAGTGGAATACCCCGTAGAAGTGGTGGTGGGTCCTGAATTCGTAACAGGAAGCACCCGAATGAAATCCGGAACCGCCCAGAAATTGGTGCTGAATATGATTTCTACGACCGTCATGATCAAATTGGGGAAAGTAAAAGGAAACAAAATGGTGGACATGCAGCTTTCCAATGCCAAACTGGTGGATAGAGGGACCAAAATGATCATGGAAGCCACCGGATTGCCCTATGAGCAAGCCAAAGAATTGCTGCTTTCTGAAGGTTCTGTCCGAAATGCCACCGAATTTTATTACAAAAACAGAAGTTGAACTTTCAGAAAGTTTGGAAGCTGATTAGCGAATTGATCTGAATAGCTGTATCTTTGCGACCCGATTAAGCGTTTGAAATTCAACAGCTTATTTTACTCAAAAACTCCAGCAGCGATGCTGCATACTTATGAAAAAGAACAATCCTAGAAAGCCATTTTTTAACGAAGACAAAAAGGACTTCGATTCTTCCAAACCCAGCAGAAAATCTGATTCTTATTCCAAAGGTTCCAGAGAAGAGGGGTTTAAACCCAAGAGAGATTCATTTGATAAAAAAGGTGATTTCTCCGGAAAAAAATATGGAGATAAGCCTTCCTTTGGAGACAAGCCTAAGGGGAAATTTTTCAAAGGAGAGGGTAAATCCGAACGTCCGGCTTTTGGCAAGAGAGCAGATTCGGGAGATGATAACCGAAAATCCTTCGGGGAGAAAAAATTCTTCAAGGAAGGTGGTCCTTCCAAAAAGTTCGAAAAGAGAGAAGACGGTGATTTTCCGAGAAAATCATTTGGAGATAAGTCTGAGCGTTTTGGAAAGAAAGATTTTGGAGCCAAGAAGTTTGAGCGAAGAGGAGAGGATTCACCCAAGCCTTACAAGAAGAACTTTTCTGAAGACAAGTTTTCCAAAGGAGAAGAGGGAAAAAGAGTCTACAAAGGGAGAGGAAGAGATGAGAAGCCCCAGTATGCCTACGAGAAGCCGAAATCTTCAGAAGAAAAAAGCGAGGAAAAACGAGGTTTTGGAAAAAACCGAATCCGCAAGCAAGAGTTGAATCCTGATCGGCCGGATTACAATTTTGACAATCTTCCTTCCAAAAAAGCCAAAGGCAAAGGAGAGGACGAGACGATTCGACTGAATAAATACATTGCCAATTCCGGGATTTGTAGCCGAAGGGAAGCCGATGACCTCATCGCTCAAGGCCTGATCATGGTCAATGGGGAAGTGGTGACCGAGATGGGGCACAAGGTAAAGAAAACGGACCGGGTGGTGTATCAGGGGAAAAAGGTAAATCCTGAAAAGCCGGTTTATGTATTGCTGAACAAGCCCAAGGACTTCATCACCACTACCGACGATCCAATGGAGCGCAAGACCGTGATGAAACTGGTGGAAAATGCCTGCGAAGAGCGGATTTTCCCGGTAGGAAGACTGGATCGGAATACCACTGGCTTGTTATTGTTTACCAATGACGGGGAGCTGGCAGCGAAACTTTCTCACCCTTCCAATGAGATCAAGAAAATTTATCAGGTGACCTTGGATAAGCCTTTGACGCAGAAGGACGAAGAACAAATTCTGGAAGGATTTAGTCTGGAAGACGGAGAAGTGAAAGTGGGTGACATGCAGGTACTTTCTAAAGACCGTACCATCCTTGGCTTGGAAATCCACATCGGCAGAAACAGGATCGTGCGAAGAATCTTTGCTCATTTTGGATATGAGGTGGTTCAGCTGGACCGGGTAATGTATGCAGGGTTGGATAAAAAAGACCTGAAGCGGGGACACTACCGATTCCTGAGTGAGCAGGAAGTGATTCGTCTGAAGTATTATATCTAAAATAAAAAGCTCCGGGAGGAGCTTTTTTTATACAAATCCTCTTGGAGTAGAAGAAAGTTGATTAGGACTAGGTGTAGTCCAGACAGCTGTACGGGAGTAACTACACCTTTCTATACAAACAATCCCGATGATTATCGGGATGTAATTTGCTTATTATACAAGGGTTAAAGAAATATAGCCAATTGCAAATTGGTAAGGATATTAGGGTGAAGTTGCAAACAGGGTGAAGTTGCAAACTTCACCCCTGTCTAGGTGTAGAATGTTAGCCTAAGCGTAGTTTTTAACTGCGCTTTACTATCACCTAGAATTTATAATTCGGATATTCTGGTGAGCAAAAGTTTATGATTTTAGGCCAATTTTAAATTGGTAAGGAGATGAGGGTGAAGTTTCTCCCGTACAGCTGTCGGGACTTCACCCAGTCCAGTGCAATTATTGGACTACGCCGAGCGGGGTGGAATTGCAAATTCCACCCAGTCCCAATCTTGAGTTGACT
>JAJLJS010000310.1:0-2397 GCA_033844545.1 Cyclobacteriaceae bacterium
CTGACATGGTCTCCCGCTTTGTGGTAGTATTTTTGGATCTCGTCATCAAAAGCCGTAAAACCCAGTGAGAAAGTTGGGGCTGGAATTCCCTTTCTGGCAAAATTCACATTGTCCGATCGGTCGTACAATCCCTGTTCCGGCGATGGGTCAGCAACGGCCTTTACCCCAAATTCCTGTACTGCCTCCTCGATCAAAAAGTCAGCGCTGGTTCGGCCCAAGCCAATGACCGTGATGATGGAGGTATCGTTATAGCCTCCGTTGTCGATATTCAGGTTATAGACAATTTTATCCAAAGGTATCAATGGATTATTGGCAAAATATGCGCTTCCCAAAAGTCCTTTTTCCTCAGCGGTCCAAAGTGCAATCAAAACAGAACGCTTGGGAGGGTTTTGGGCGAAGTATTTGGCGGCATTGATCACCGCAACCGTTCCGACGGCATTGTCTCTGGCTCCATTGTAGATCGAGTCTCCCTGAGCATCCGGAGTACCCACGCCTACATGATCATAGTGAGCGGAGAGCAGGATATATTCATTTTTCAGCGTTGGATCAGTTCCTTCGATCATGCCTAGGACATTTTTGCCTTCTACAGCCATATTTTTCTTTCCTTCAATGGATAGCGTAGCAGATTTAACTTTATCCCCTGTCAATTCATTTTTTTGATCTTCCAGCCAGATATAGGTCAGGTCCGAGGCCGTACCCTGATCAAGAGTCATTTGAGTTCTGTTTAGAAAGTTTGAGACCAACTGCCATGGAACCGAGGGGACATTGAATTTTTCGATAATCGCCACGGCTCCTGCTTCCTTGGCTCTTTTGGTTTTTTCAGCACCTAAAGCAAAAAGATCAGAAGGGTTAAGTCTGTTGGGAGCACCGACATTGGTGAGGACAATTTTTCCTTTTACATTTTTTCCAACAAAGTCTTCGGCCATTCCAAATCCCACATCCACCAATTCGAAGTCACCGTTTAGGGATTTCCCATCCAAAACCAGCAAATTCTGGCCCTGGGTATAGGTTTTGTTGGCAATCAGCACCGAACCGCTTTTGGGCGGAGAAGAAAGCCGAAAAGGTATATTCTGAAAATAGCCATTAGCTCCCGGAACTGGTTTGACACCACTTTTTTCCAGTTGAGCAGCGATAAAATTATAGGCTAATTTCATTTCCGGACGGGCAGGGTCCCGGCCCATCAATTCATCCGAAGCCAGGTAAGTGAAACTCTTGATGGCTTCCTGTCCGTCAAAATTCTGTTCTATGTTCTGTTTTTGGGAAAAAGAAAGGGACGTTGCAGCCAGCAACATTCCCAAAGTTATAATGGATTTATGCATAGGGTAATTGAAGTGTTTTTCTAAAGTAAACCAAAAATCCCAACCCTTTATTTTCCTCCCAAAATTTCCTGGCCATTCCAGCCCAATTCCTGCATAATTATTCGGAAATGGGCAGGAGGAAGGCAGGAAAGCGAGATTTCTTTACCTGTGATGGGATGGCTAAAGCTGAGCTTCCAGGCATGAAGCAATAGATTTTGGAGCCCAAACTGTTTTTCGAAAAAGATGTTCTGCTTGTTGTCTCCGTGCTTTTTGTCCCCGATAATGTAATGCCGGATATGGGCCAAGTGTCGCCTGATTTGATGGGTTCGACCGGTCAATAATTCCACTTCCAAAAGACTGTATCGGCTGGTGGGATAGCGACCGGTGGAGTTGAAAGGGATTTCTGACTCCGCCAAAACGGAATACCGGGTCTGAGCTTCCTGTAGTTTTTTGGATCGCTCACTGAGCAGGGGATGATCGATTAAGCCCTCTTTTTCTTTGGGTATACCTCGTGCAATGCTCAGGTAAATCTTCCGTACTTTTCGGTCCATAAATCGGGCTTTGAGATTCGGAAGGACCTCCTCATTCTTGGCGAACAGCAGAATCCCGCTGGTAGCCCGATCCAGTCGATGTACAGGAGCTACCCAAGATCCGATTTGATCACGAAGCTGAATCAATGCATTCTCTTCTTCACCAAAAGCCTGCCGGGTGCGGTGAACCAGCAAGCCAGCAGGCTTGTCGATAATCACCAGATTTTCGTCTTCAAAAAGGATGTCCAGCATAATTACCAGTCGCTAAGAAAGGAGGATAGTGGAAGTATTAATTATTTCCCACAGATGTTCACAGATTAAAATCACAGATTTTACAGATTATATAATCCGTGAAAATCAGTGACCTTTTCTGTGCAAATCTGTGGGAGAAAATTCAAAATATCGTTCCGGACCCAATGCATTCCTCACCTTGATACCATGCCACAAACTGACCGGAGGC
Source organism: Cyclobacteriaceae bacterium (assembly GCA_033844545.1). Classification (GTDB taxonomy): domain Bacteria; phylum Bacteroidota; class Bacteroidia; order Cytophagales; family Cyclobacteriaceae; genus Algoriphagus. Next base: position 2,289 of record JAJLJS010000310.1, read on the forward strand.
AACGCCTTTTTGGGCAGTTTCAAAAAGCACATACAATCCATTTTCCTTCATGACCAAAGTGGCTTTGGAGAGGGGCTGACGGTAACGGATTCTTGCTTCATACACAGCG
>JAJLJS010000311.1:0-1270 GCA_033844545.1 Cyclobacteriaceae bacterium
GTCATCACAGAGGGAATCCTTACCCGAATGATGCATCAGGACAATGCCTTGGAAGAAGTTGGCCTGGTGATTTTTGACGAGTTTCATGAGCGGAATCTATTTTCTGAGGTTGCCTTGGCTTTGGCTAGAGAAGTCCAACAAGTCCTCCGACCTGATCTCAGAATTCTTCTGATGTCTGCTACCATTGATGCAGAGCAGCTTTCCGGACTTTTGGGATCCAAAGTCATCCAAAGTCAAGGGCGACAATACCCTGTGGAAGTCCATTACCTCAATGAAGTTGATGAATATGCTATCGGAGAAGACACCGCCCGACAGATCATCCCGTTGACCAAAAAGCATGAAGGGGATTTTCTGGTCTTTTTGCCCGGACAAGGAGAAATCAAAAAAGCTGAAGATATCCTCCGAAGAGCACTTCCTGAGGATGTAATTGTTCCACTTTACGGGCAGCTTTCTCCTTCGGAGCAAAATCGGGCTATTCTCCCTCACCCATCGGGCAGTCGGAAAATTGTTCTTTCCACCGACATTGCCGAGACTTCCCTTACCATCGAAGGGATTCGGGTGGTCGTAGATTCTGGCTTCGCCAAATCCAATCGATTTGATGCCCGATCAGGTCTTTCCCGGTTAGTTTTACATCGGATCAGCAAAGACTCCGCCGACCAGCGAAGCGGCCGGGCAGGCCGATTGACTGCAGGTCATTCTTACCGACTTTGGACCAAAGCAATCCAAGCACAATTGGCTGAATATCGAACTCCAGAGCTTTTGGAGGCAGATTTGACCTCGCTCGTGCTCGATATGAAGGCTTGGGGAAAAGACGATATTCGATCCATGACTTGGCTGACTCCCCCTCCTGCGGGTACTTTGGCCCTATCCGAAAAAGTGCTGGAAGCCATCGATGCCGTGGAAGGTGGAAGACTCACCAATCACGGAAAGGATATTCATCAACTACCTGTTCATCCCCGTATCGCACACATGCTGATCTACGCTAAGCGGATGAATCAATTGGCTTTGGCCACGGATATTGCCGCCGTGTTGGAAGAACGGGATCCACTGCCAGCAGATGCAGGGGTGGATTTAAATCTGAGAATTGATGCCCTTCGAAGATATCGTGATCGAGGTGTCAGCATGTCCAGAATCAAAAAAATCGAAAAAGTAGCAGCCCAGTATCGCCGTCTTTTTAATATCCAACCAGAAAACAAACCTGCTGATCCTTGGGCCACAGGATTACTTTTGGCTTATGCCTATCCGGAACGGATTGCAGCAGCAAGGCCCG
>JAJLJS010000312.1:0-1301 GCA_033844545.1 Cyclobacteriaceae bacterium
GCCACCATATTTTCTTGGGGATCGATGAAGAAATAGGTGGAATAGGCTCCACTCCAATAAAAGGTGCCTTCAGAGCCAAGACTGTTTGTGGAGGCCAAATCATCTACCACCGCAAAGCCGTACCCGAAGCCTTTTCCGGGATCTTGGAATAATCCATCGTCATGCGGCAAGGTCATGATTTCCAAAGTTTTGGGGCTTAGGTAAGTTCTTCCTTCCCATTCCCCACCGTTTAGGAGCATCCTGGCAAAAATGGAATAGTCCTGGGCAGTAGAAAAAAGCCCATGAGTTCCTCCCATGACGGTATTTCCAGAAGTTGGTGTCTGGTTTTTGACCTTCTCTAAAACTCCTGATTCATTTTTCTGGTGAAGCATGACCATTCTTGGATTTTGGGTATTCGTTAAATTATACCCGGTATCCTTCATGCCTAAGGGTCTGAATAGTCTTTCTTCCAGAAAATCAGCAAGGTTTTGACCTGAAATCACTTCAATAAGCCTTGCCAAAATATCCGGAGAAGCTGAATAATACCATTGTTTACCGGGCTGTCCTACCAGAGGGAGAGAAGCCAAAGCCTTTACCCTGCTTTCTAAGTTGGTATGGGGGGAAGAATATAAGGAGTTTCGGACTTCCTCATCCAATTTACTGGCCGAAAGTCCGTGGGAGAATCCAGCGGTATGGCTTAAAACCTGGGCGATCGTGATCGGTGAGGAAGCTGGTACAGTTCCACCCGCACTTCCCTTGGCGGGGTCCACCGCAACTTTCATTTCCTTGAATTCTGGCAAATACTTAGCGATAGGGTCGGTGAGAAAAAAATGTCCTTCCTCGTAGAGCATCATGAAAGCGGTGGAAACCACGGGCTTGGTCATGGATTGGATAAAAAAGATTTGGTCTGTCTCCATGGGAGTTTTGGAGGAAAGGTCGCTGTATCCTAAGGCGACCTCATGGATTTTTGCCCCGTCTTTATAAATCAATCCCACTATTCCGGGAAGATTTCCGGATTGAATTTCTTGTTGATAATATGCATCAAACCTTTTTAGCCTTTCGAAGGAAAGCTGGGTTTGGCAGAAGGAATGGAGGGAAAAAGCAAGGAAAAGAAAAAAGAAGAAGGGATGCTTACGTGAGAGCTTCATAGGAATAGAGTCTGTTTTCCCTAAGTTAAGTGAATGCTTAATCTTTTTGCTAATTTCCACAAACCACTTTTGGATTATGAAACATTTTGAAAGCTCCTATGCTACCCATGATGGACAAAAACTTTACCTCCAAGCCTGGATGCCTGAAGCCCCCAAAGCCGGCCTGCTTCTGGT
>JAJLJS010000313.1:0-4734 GCA_033844545.1 Cyclobacteriaceae bacterium
ATTTTCCCATGGACCGGGATTTTCGAGATCAACCTGCAGTTCCACCAGCTTTTCAGGTGAATAGGCGTTCATTCCTCTCAAGCCATCTACCAATCCCAGGTAACCGTGTGAGGACATGCGGTATATTTTTGCCCAGCCTTGATCTGCACTTTTGACCAGGCCCAAGCTCTCTTCTACAAATTTTTCCGCCGGGAGCATATCCTTGTAATACAACCAAGTGATGGTCCCCAGGATGGTAAACTCATCACCCAAAGCAGTAGTCAAAGGAGCTAGTCCCTGCAATTCAGGAATTAAAACCTCATTCTCCGAATGGGGATGAAATGTCTCAAATTCCAACAAATATCCTTCAGGATCCACTGCAACAAACCCATCGTGAGGGCCTCCATCCTGGATCTTCAGTGCATATTTGATGGTCACATTTTCCTTTTCCAAATGAGCATACCAAGCTTCTAAGTGATCCGTCAATAAAGCCAGGGCGACCGATTTGGGTTCTTCACCGGAATAATCAGGGCCTTGCAAGGCATTCAGCACCAAAAAGGAATCTCCCACGAGTTGAAGAATTACCTGATTTTCTTTTTCCTCCACTACTTTGAGCCCCAATTTCTGGGTATAAAAGGCCTGAGCCCGATCCAAATCCCGGTAATACCAATGCAGGTACGTCCCCTGAATCCCAAAATCTTCCAAATCCCGAAAATTGGAATTCTCTGCCAAAAGATCATTGATCCTATGGGTCGGATAGCCCAACAGCCTCCCCAAAATTCGACTAAATGATCTTCGGACTTCTCCAGAATACGATCCAGAGCTCATGGATTGTTGGACAGACTCCTTCCAACTTTCGTAGGCAGCAAGTGAATTTTTGGTGCCCAAAACAAAAAACCGAAGACCCTTGATTTCGGAACTGGAAAAAAGATCCGTGTCCGGAAAATCAGCTTCCAAGGCCAAGTCTAGGCCATACTTTCCGGAGATCCTTTCCGCTTCTTGCTGAAAAAGCCGGGCCTCCGCTTCCGTCATCTGGGGTCCAAAGGCGATTGGTTTGACGCCATTTTTGACCATCTCCGCAAAAGATTCCAATTGCCCGGACTCCTTTAGGAATTCTCTTTTCTGGCAAGAGAAAAAGAAAATCATACTTAACAGGCCAAAGAAAACGGGAAGCTTATTCAGGTGTTGCATGAGATTCAATTCTATTGTTTGGGCTTCGAGTTAGAAAAAATAAATCCTCAAGGCCAGCCAATCAAGGAATTTCTTCACTCATGGATTAGAATCTTAAATAATGTTTTCCTACTCATGGCTTTTAGACATAATTAGTATCTTGATAATCAATGATTTTCAAACTAAAAATTCCCAGAAATATTTCTTCCCCAATTCTTCTTGCCGAACTATGGAACTACAAATCTCCAATTTGACCAAAACCTACTCCAACGGAGTCAGGGCACTCAACAACATTTCTCTAACCATTCCTCAGGGAATGTTCGGACTCTTAGGACCAAACGGAGCCGGGAAATCCACTTTGATGCGTACCATCGCGACCCTCCAGGATGCCGATCTAGGGACGATTACCCTGGATGAAATTGATGTCTTAAAAGACAAGCAAGCAGTCCGGGAACGACTGGGTTACCTCCCTCAGGACTTTGGACTATATCCCAGAATCAATGCGGAAACCATGCTGGATCATATCGCCCAGATGAAAGGCATAGGCAATAAATCCGAAAGAAAAACCTTGGTGGAAGCCTTACTTAACCGGGTCAACCTTTACAAGGACCGAAAAAAGGCCTTGGGGACTTTTTCAGGAGGAATGAGGCAGCGATTTGGGATTGCCCAAGCCTTGGTGGGAAATCCTTCTCTAATCATCGTCGATGAGCCCACTGCAGGTCTTGATCCCTCAGAAAGAAACCGTTTTTACAACCTCCTCTCCGAAATCGGGGAAAATACCATCGTCATTCTTTCCACCCACATTGTCGAGGACGTAAATACACTCTGCTCCAACATGGCCATCATCTGCATGGGCGAGGTCCTGATGCAAGGCAAGCCCAAGGACGGATTGGCCATGGTCCAGGGTAAAATCTACCAAAAAGCCATCGCCAAGTCAGAATTGGATCAATACAGACAGGAGTTTCATGTCATCTCGACCAAATTGATCGCAGGCAAACTAAGTCTGAGAATAGAATCTGAGGGGCATCCCGGAAATGGTTTTGAGCCCGTTCCAGCTGATTTGGAAGATGTATACTTCAGTTTTATCTCTCAGAAGGTAGATCCGATCACCATCTAATCCGAGGCCATGTTTAAAGATATCTTTCTCTTTGAATTGAAATACAGGTTTAGCCGACCGGCAACCTGGATTTACTTTGCGCTTTTGCTGGTGGTTCCGATGCTTTTGATCGGATTTGGGAATACACCCGCGGGATCGGAAAAAGTCTACCACAACTCCCCGATCGTCATTGCCAACTTGCTGGTTTTGGTATCTCTATTTGGGATTTTAATTGCCTCTGCTATCATGGGAGTGCCTCTGTATCGGGATTTGGAACACAAGACGGGTACCTTCCTTTTCAGCTACCCGATCAGCAAGTTTGGCTACTTCATGGGCCGGTTTTGGGGCTCTTTTGTGATTTTACTCTTTATCTCTCTGGGTGCATTGATCGGTGTATACCTGGGAAGTCTCTTGGGACCGCTTTTCGGGACGGATGCCGAGCGCTATGGCCCCAACCTTCTGATCAATTACCTCCACCCTTGGTTTACTTTGGTTGTTCCCAACCTATGGTTGGCAGGCTCCCTGTTTTTTGCCCTGATAGTGTTCACCCGAAATATCCGTTCCATTTACTCCGGAGGGATTGTGATTTTCATCGGATACCTTTTGGCCAATTTTCTTTCTCAGGATATCGAAAACAAGGATTTGGTGCAGCTCATCGATCCTTTTGGCCTGAATTCCTTCAGCTTGCAGACCCGGTATCTGACTCCATTTGAGCAAAATACCTTTTTGCTCTCAGTGACCGGCAATCTTCTTTGGAACAGAATTATTTGGGTGCTTGTGGGATTAGCCTTCTTTTTGGCTTCCTATTTCCGCTTTGATTTCACTTATTTTTTCCAAACCTCCCAGAAAAAGTCGGTTAAAAAAGATGAAACAGCCGAGGCCCACACTGGCCTGTTCAAAAAGGTATTGCCGGATTTTTCTTCCGGGTATCAGTGGAACAGCCTGCTCACGCTGACCAAGATCGAGATGCAGAATGTGCTCAAGGATGTCTATTTCCGGAGCATTTTGCTGGGCGGGATGATTTTTCTGGTCTTGGACTTCTGGATAGGCAATTCGCTTTACAGCGTCCCCAATCTTCCTTCCACGTCTTTCCTGATGGAATACAAGGGGTACGATTACAACCTCTTTGTCTTCATCATCATCGTGTTCTTCACCGGAGAAGCTTTGCACCGGGATCGAAGTACAGGCTATTCAGTCATCAATGATACATTTCCGGTAAAAGACAGTGTGGTGGTTGCCTCCAAGTTTTTGGGAATGTCCTTGATTTCTCTGGTATTGGCCTCTTTGCCGATTGTGGTGGGACTGATCGTGCAGACGCTGAAAGGATTCTTTAAGTATGACCTATCCGTTTATCTGGTGGACAGCTATTTGATCACTTTCCCGGATTACTTTCAGATGGTGATGCTGGTGTTTGCTGTTCATTTGGTCGTGAACAATAAGTTTGCTGGGCATGCTGCTGCGATTGGGATTTGGCTGGTCATGATCATTCTCCAAAGCTTTGCCAGCTACAACTTCAACCTCTTTTTCTTCAGCTACAAGCCCAGCTACACCTGGAGCGATATGAACGGACTGGGACATTTTGCGGAGCCCCTGATCTGGTTCAATATCTACTGGACGGCTTGGGGAGTATTTCTAGTCCTGTTTTTCAGTATTTTCTTCAGCAGAGGAGCGGAAAACTCCTGGAAAAGTCGCTGGAATACCGCCAAAGGACGGATGAAAAATTTTTCGACGAGAATCTCATTTGCCTTCCTTGCCATCGCCCTCCTGTGTGGAGCCTATATCTTTCAGACCGTGGTGTATGAAAATAGTTATCTCACCTCCGAAGAGGGAAAGCTGAGAAGCGTGGCTTACGAAAAGCAGCTCAAGAAATACGAGCGCATCCCTCAGCCCAAGATCACCAAAATCAAAATCAATGCTGACCTCTACCCTATGGAACGAAGAGCGGAATTCCTGGCAGAAATAGAAATGGTGAATAAGACTGATTCTCCCATTGACTCGATTCATTTCAACAGTACAGACCTGAGCAGCTTTAAGGTAATCCATCAAGGGGACACTTTGCCTTATCGCTTCCCTTTGACCTATGAGCCGAGGAAATTCCAGATTTTCGGAAAGAATCCTGAAAGGGAATGGTATCAGATTACTGCCTTGCCAAAGCCGATGATGCCGGGTGATACGTTGAATTTCACCATTGTCAGCAACAAGACTTATGAAGGATTCCCCAATTCAGGCTACGGACGGGAGATTGTCTATAATGGCACCTTCTTTTCCGGAGGAATCCCTGAAATCGGCTATAATGCCAATGCGGAACTATCGAGTGATGAGGACCGCAAAAAGTACGATCTTCCCGCCAAACCGGAAGACCTTCCCGAGCACAGGGACCCCTACGGACAATCCACATTGCTATTCCAAGACGATGCAGATTTGATCCAGTTTGAAGCAGTGGTGAGCACGATTCCCTCCCAAATCGCCGTAGCACCGGGCTACCTTCA
>JAJLJS010000314.1:0-4240 GCA_033844545.1 Cyclobacteriaceae bacterium
ACACGCCCATATTATATCCCCTAGCCTGGTATTTGGAAGGATCTTTCAGTTTGCCGCGAATACCCCCAGTCGTCCAAAAGGAAGTCATTGCAAAATCCATGGCCTTTTGACTCGCTGAAAAATCAGAATCAGCCGCATCAGGCCCACCGAATGCATCTAGGTTTCTTGCCCTCAACCCATCGAAAACAATTTTCAAATAATCTGCAGGCAGCAAAACGTCCGAATCCAAAATCACAAAAAAGTCTCCATTGGCCTTTTGCATGCCAAAATTCCGGGCAAATCCTTGACCTGAATTTTCTTGGTAAAAGTATTGAACATTTATTTTGGAAGTCCATTGCCGGACGACATCAGAAGATTTGACAGTAGAGCCATCTTCCACCACAATCACTTCAAAATCCCGATAACTTTGCGCAGCAATCGATCCAAGTAACTCCTCAAGCTCTAGGGGACGATTGTAAACTGGAATGATGATGGAAAAGAACATCAGAAATCAAAGTTGATCTCCTCGTCTATTTTGTATTCAGCTTCCTTGGATTGGCTGGAAGTCATCAATTCCGCCAAAAAGCCCGTGACAAACAATTGGACCCCAATGATCAGGGCTACCAGCGCTAGGAAAAATAAAGGTTGATCCACGATTTCCCGAACTTTCAGCCCGTTATTCATGGAGTAAATCTTATCAAAAATAAGCCAAGCGGTGATAATGAAACCTGTCAGGAACGAAAATGTACCCAACAGCCCAAAGAAATGCATCGGTTTCTTTTTGTACTTATGTACAAAGGACACCGTGATCAAGTCCAGAAACCCATTTAAAAAGCGCTCTAGGCCAAATTTAGAATAGCCATACTTTCGCGCTTGATGCTGCACCACTTTTTCCCCGATTTTGGGAAAGCCGCTCCATTTGGCCAGCAAAGGAATGTAACGATGCATTTCCCCATAAACGGTAATATTTTTTACGACCTTATTTCGATAGGCTTTGAGCCCGCAATTAAAATCATGCAGTTGGATTCCGGAAATCCAACGAGTGACTCCATTGAAAAACTTAGAAGGCAGGGTTTTGGAAAAAGGATCATGCCGTTCTTTTTTCCAGCCGGATACCACATCCAATCCATCTTTGATCATTTTATAAAGCTCCGGAATCTCATCTGGACTATCCTGAAGATCTGCGTCCATGGTTATGACCACTTCACCCTGGGCACGTTTAAATCCTGCATCCAAAGCGGCAGACTTCCCATAGTTCCTGGTAAAGTTTAACCCTTTAATCTGGCTATTTCGATGGGACAATTCCTGAAGAACCTCCCAAGAACGATCCGTACTTCCATCATTCACCAAAATTACCTCATAAGAAAAGCCGTGTGCATCCATCACACGGCTGATCCAATGGGTTAATTCTGGCAAAGATTCTTCTTCGTTAAAAACTGGGACGACGACAGAGATTTGAATCATGAATTAATAATCGAGGGATTTATCGCGCTTTTTAAGAACAGCCCCCAAAATTAATGCAATTATAGCATATGCAATCAAACCAAATCCAAAGCCTTTCAATTGGCCGGATAGAGTAAAGCCGGAGGAAGAGCTGTTTCGGATTTCATCTAATTGGGCAGGACTAAGAGAATCCGGATTTGCTCCAAATTTCTCCATCATGCTAAGGCTATTTTCGAATGTAAGATCCGCCAAGACTTGGGGCAAATCGGGATCAATAACTTGAAACAATAAAATTTGACCAATTAGGGAGATTAAGCCTGATATAATCATGGTAATAAAACTGAAATTGAAAGCAGTTCCAAAACTCATAAATCCACCAAGTTCAGTTCTATATTGTCTACCAAAATAGATGATCAAAACAAAAAACACCACTAAAGCCACCAAACCAAACCAGCCAGAAGCCAATAGGGTGGAATCAATAAAGTAGGCAATATAGGTAATAGCCAAGGCAACCAGACCGATGGTTATACCGGGTCTAATCGCAGCTTGAAAAGGAGTTTGTGCTTGTTCTTCCATAAGATTATGTGGGATTTTTCCTTAAAATAATGGAAATTATGATGCTGAAAAACATTCCTGGAATGATTTTCCATAGGCCATCGTTTAGGGCAACATTCCAGGGGGATAAACCGGAAATGCTTTTGAGAGTGGTCTGGTAGGAATTTTCCCCAAGCTGACTGACAATTGTTTCCCTATTTTCTTTCAATACCTGAAGCTTTGACTCCTTGATTACCTCAAAAAAATCCGGCATAGCGAGCAAAATAATCCAGATCCCAAGACAAGAAACGAGGCCCAACAACGTATAGGTTACAAATCCCACAGTCATCCCTTCTGCAAAGGACAAATACCCATTGTTTTGATACTCTTTGAAAAACTTAATTGCCAAAAAAACCGCAAATGGAATGATCAAATAGCCAAACACCAAGTTCAAATTGCTTGGATCCGGGTTTAGAAAGGAAAGAATGTAAAAGGAAATTATGCTGAGAAGCCCTCCCAAGATTCCAAATTGGTAGGCCGTTGTCAGATACTTATTCATTAATTCGGACCAATTTCCCTCCAACTATCAGATATTTCACTTTGCCTGTGAGTTCCTGACCAAACCATGGATTATTGGAAGAGAGAGATTTATTTGACTTTTCATCATACACCCATGTTTCTTCAGGGTTCCAAATCGTAAAGGATTCAGCAGGGGCTCCGGATAATTGAGCAGGACCACTGGTGATTTTTTCCACTAAAATTCCCCATCCTAACTCTTTGGAAAGTATGGTCATTGCAGGTAAAAATGTCTGAAGTCCAGCCATTCCAAAAGAGGCGAGATCAAATTCGGCAAACTTCGAGTCAAAATCCTGTGGCTGATGGTTAGAGACTATCGCGTCGATGGTCCCATCTTTCAAGCCTTCCATCAGAGCGGATCGATCAGGCGTCCCTCTGAATGGGGGTTTGACTTTAAAGTTTGGATCAAAGTTTACCAAATCTGAATCTTTGAAAATCAATTGATAAATAGAAACATCAGCGGTGACATTAAGTCCCTCAGCTTTTGCCTTTCTTACCAATTCCACTCCTTCAGCTGTGGATAAAGTCTGAAAATGGGCGCGACCTCCAGTGTACCTGATAATTTCCAGGTTTCGCTGGATGGCGACGTATTCGGAAAGACTCGGGATTCCCTTCATTCCCAATTTGGTAGAAACCTCCCCTTCGTGCATTTGACCAAAAATCGCAAGCAAAGGATCATACGCATGATCAAAAAGAACTCCATCGAATTTCTGCAGGTATTGAAGGATTTTCATATACCGATCAGAATTGGCCAGAGTTCTGATGCCATCCCCAAAAATCTTTAAGCCCGATTGAAAGTGCATGTCCAAAATTTCAGTCAAATCCTCCCCCGCGGTATTCTTTGTGACAGCTCCCATGACTTCAAATTGAACAGGGTACTTTTTGGACTTATTGATCACGAAATCCACTTCATTTTTGGACTGAAGTACCGGCTCTGTATTGGGCATGATCACAGCTTTTACAAAACCAGAACAAGTCAGAGAATCCGCCAAGGACTCGATACTTTCACGGTATTCCTGTCCCGGTTCTCCTAATCCACATCTAAGGTCTATCCAACCAGAAGAAGCGAGGAATCCTGTACAGTTGAGAATTTCGTATTTGTCTGAGTCAATTTGAGCAGGAGCGGGAATTAAAGAGCTACCTTCTAGGATAAAATTGGAAGGAGAATTTATTTTTCCCCCTTTCACAAAACTGAGGTTTTTAAATAAAACTGACATCCGTGATGATTTCCTGCAAAACTGCAACAATATTCCCTAAAATGAAATTGAATTCCGGAATGATCGAAGGAATCTGAGTAAAATCAAACACCATGATCACCTAAACGGTCCAAAACAAAAAAGTCAATTGAGATTAGACTCGGATTGAAAAATAAAAAGGTCCCCATACACAATAGGAAAAACTATGCTGCTGAACCGATCCTTTTGAGGCGGAGCTTCTCTATCCCCTTAACATTCCTTCGAAGTGCCCCAAGTTAAGTATTGCTCCTTACTTCTTGTATCTCGAGACTTATGTCTTATGTCTTGATACTTGTGTCTTTCCGCTGGCCGGCTCCAAAACACAAAAGCCTCAGCGGTAAGGCTGAGGCTTGAATAATGTGGCGGCGACCTACTCTCCCGGGTGTAACCCCAGTACCATCGGCGCGGCAGGGCTTAACTTCTCTGTTCGGGATGGGAAGAGGTGGGACCCCTGCGCTAGGCCGCCTAATCTG
>JAJLJS010000315.1:0-2388 GCA_033844545.1 Cyclobacteriaceae bacterium
TGGACCACCACCATCTGGGGCTTGATGGAGGCGGTGTTTTGCTCCAGTCCATGTCGGTCTTTGAGGTATTGGAGGGAAAGTTGCTCCCGTTCGGCATTCCAGGTGATCGGTTTGTCGATGATTCTGAAGGTGGCTTCGGGACTACAGGAAAATAAGGTCAAGGCAAGTCCGCCGAGTAAGATTTTGGGAAATAGACACTTCATTGTTCTGGGGTAGGAAAGTCTGAATTCTTTGCACTAAACTAGCCAGAAAAATGGAGGGAAGTGGTGGAGTGAGGCCAAAAATTAAATTCTGGGTCTATAGGTTCTCTTGGCAGATTTGAGGACTGTTGCCTTATCCAGGCTCATGGACTTTAGGTTTCGGTTGAGGAAATACTCCATCTGATCGGAATAATGAGGACTTCCCGGGCGGTTGCTCGCTCCATAGACATTGATGGTTTCGACTTCTGGCAATCCTTCACCAAATTTCACCATCATGATATATGATTCTCCTTGAGCTCCTTTGCGCATTCCATTTTTCCAAGGGGTAGACCTCATGGCTGCGATTACATCATCAATGCCCCAAAGCGGCAATGCTTTATCTCCCCGTACCAATTTTTGATATTCTCCCAAGGGTACCAAAGACTTTCCAAAGTGGGTTTCAAAATGAGTTTTGGCAGCCTGGATACCTTGAATGGCCTCTTCCTCAGTCAATACCGTTTCAAAGCTTCTCCCTGTTTTCGCAAATTCGTCCCACCAGTAGTAATAAACAAAAGCAAAAAGAGCAGCTCCTTCACTCTCAATTCCGGCTGATTTGTCCCAAGTGGCTAAGGTTTTGATCTGCTTGGCTAGTTCTGGATATTTCAAGGTGTCCAATTGGAACAAAGCCTTCATGTCGGTTCGGAAAGCAAGTTTTTTCGGTAGGGTCTGATCAAATTTTATCTTTTTAAACTCCTCATAGCTTACCCTTCCGGTATCCGGCATCAATTCCCGGAACCTCCAGGAGCGGTTGTTGTCCCGAAGGATATAGCCCATTTCGGCCGGATAGTCTTCGGGGTGAAGATTATCAGCGAACGAACTCGCTTTGAAAGGAGAATGGTTGGTATTGAAAAGATAGCCTGAGGGAGGGTTTACCTGCTGAGGCAGTTCTGAAAAAGAGTGGAACTCAGACCAAAGCGATTGTAGGGTATTTCCCGGGACGGTTCCTGAGTAGTCAAAACCAGGAGTGCGCTTTGGTAACAATCCATTACTTACGTAGAATATCGTGTCGTATTTGTCTGCATAGACCGTGTTGAAATTGGTGAGTTGCATGGTGTTCATGGCAGCTTTCCACTCTGCAAAATTCTTGGCCTTATTCATTCTCCACCATTGTTCGGGTGCCCCTACTCGCTCCAAAGCTCCAAAACGGATGGAAAAAGCACCTTGCTCGGTGACCAAAGTAGGGCCATAAATACTTTTCCATACTTTTTTGGGAACAGGAAGCGTGATCCAATCCCAAAGTCTCACCTTCAGCCAGACATACCTGGATTCCAGTTCCAGCCATTCCCCATCCACCCGGTATTCGTCTTCATTCTCCGGATTGATTTCAAGTTGGTATAGGTCCAGGAAATCAGGAAAGTTTACCGTATGAGCCCAGCCCAAATGTTCATTCACCCCATGGAAAATCATGGATCCTCCGGGAAAAAGGCCTCCCAAAATATTCCATCCTTCTTCTGATTGTAAATGGGCCTCATACCAAGCCACTGGTCCTTCGAGAGGCTGGTGGGAGTTGATGGCAAGGAAAGTTTCCCCGGAATCCGTCCGGGAGGAATGGAGAGCAATGGCATTGGAGCCTTTCGGATTGGAATCTACCGGGATCAAATCCACCTGTCCATTCACAATTTGCTGAACGGCTCGATCTGCTCCGGACATTTGGGCAAGGGAAAGGATATAGGCCGAAAGAATTTCTTTGGGATTGATCGGAAATGCAGGACCGTACAAGACTTCCTCAGGATGGGTGAGGGCATAGTCATTCAGTCCTGCTGCATAGCCTTCGAGGACTCTTTTGAATTCCGGAGAAAAGGTGGATTCGTATTTTTCTCTGGCGATTTCCTTGGATTCCAGCAGGTGGACAAAAAAATCAACTCCTGCTCCTTGCTCTCCAAAAACTCTTCCCGCGAGTGCTTTTCCGGCTAAAACCGTCTTTTGGATGGTTTCAAAATCATCTTCCGCATGTGCCCAAGCCAGCCCATAAGCCACATCGGCATCCTTTTTTCCAAAAATATGGGGCACTCCAAATTCATCTCTTACGATTTCAATTTGGCTAGTGTCCCAACCGGATGGTTTTAAGACTCTTTGACAGGAAAAGAGCATCAAAAGGACCAGGGCAAATGGAAAAGAATTTTTCATGCGGAGAAACTAGGATATCAAA
>JAJLJS010000316.1:0-1022 GCA_033844545.1 Cyclobacteriaceae bacterium
CCGCGGCCGGTCGCGCCCTCGTCGCGGATCTCGCCGCCGGCGCCGGTGGCGGCGCCCGGGAAGGGCGAGATGGCGGTGGGGTGGTTGTGGGTCTCGACCTTGATGGCGAAGGCCGAATCCACCGGCGCGCCGTGGCCGTACTCGCCGCTGCCGGCCTCGGGCCGGAAACGCGCGCCGGGGTGGCCCTCGACCACCGCGGCATTGTCCTTGTAGGCGCTGAGCGTGAGCTGCGGGCTGCGCGCGTGGGTGTTCTTGATCATCCGGAACAGCGACAGCGGCTGCGACTCGCCGTCGATGGTCCAGTCGGCGTTGAAGATCTTGTGCCGGCAGTGCTCGGAGTTCGCCTGGGCGAACATCATCAGTTCGGCGTCGGAGGGGTCGCGGCCGAGCTCGGCGTAGCGCCGGCGCAGGTAGTCGACCTCGTCGTCCGAGAGCGCCAGGCCCAGGCGCTGGTTGGCCTCCTCGAGGCCGGCCAGCGGGATGCGGCCCAGCGGCCCGGGCTCGCCGGCGGTGAACAGCGCGGCGGCCTGCCCGCGCTCGTCGAGCAGGGACTGGGTCATAGGGTCGTGCAGGGTGGCGGCCAGCTTCGGCCAGGCCGGATCGCCGGGCGCCGGCAGGCCGGCCAGGTCGATCCGGGTGCCGCGCTCGACCCGCTTCACCGCCAGGCCGGCGCCGCGCAGGATCTCGGTGGCCTTGCTGGCCCAGGGCGACTGGGTGCCCAGGCGCGGCACCACGAAGCGGGGGCTGGCGCCATCGGCCGGCGCCTCGAAGGCCACGCAGGCCTCGAGCAGGCGGCCCAGGGCGGCGGTGTCGGGTACGGCCCCGGCCTCGGGCTCGATGAAGTAGGTGAACCAGGCGCCGGTGACCCGGACACCCGGGACGACCTGGCGAAGGCGGGACTGGAGGCGTTCGAGCCGGAAGGGCGACAGGGCCGGCAGGCCCTCGAGGACGATCATGTCCGCATGGTTCCCAGGGGAAGCGAGCCGCCAATTGTAAACCAAGGCCGGGCCCGGGGCCCGGCC
>JAJLJS010000317.1:0-1660 GCA_033844545.1 Cyclobacteriaceae bacterium
CACTACAATAGGTTATAGGTGGTCGTTTTCAATTTTCTGCAAAATAATCAATTAGCCCTCACTTATCCTAAGAATGGCCTTTTTTTGCATCTTTGCTGATTAACGCAAATTTTCAAGAAAAATTCATCCCATGAGTGCAGAAAAAATCATCTTTTCCATGGCCGGGGTTTCCAAAATCTACCCCCCACAGAAAAAAGTATTGAAGGATATTTATCTCTCATTTTTTTACGGAGCCAAAATCGGCGTCCTTGGTTTGAACGGTTCCGGTAAATCTTCCTTACTCAGAATCATTGCCGGGATTGACAAGGAATTCCAAGGTGAGGTGGTTTTTTCTCCGGGATATACCGTGGGGATGTTGGAGCAGGAACCAAAACTTGACCCGACCAAGACCGTCAAGGAGGTCGTGGAAGAAGCTGTCTCCGAAACAGTGGCTTTGCTCAGGGAATTTGACGAAATCAATGAAAAGTTCATGGATCCGGACGTCATGGAGGATCCCAATGCCATGGATAAACTCATCCTTCGGCAGGGAGAAGTTCAGGAAAAACTGGATGCGCTCAATGCCTGGGAATTGGATGTCATGCTGGACAAGGCCATGGATGCACTCCGCCTGCCTCCGGCCGATGCGAGTGTGGCCCACCTTTCGGGAGGTGAAAAACGCCGGGTAGCCCTTTGCAGATTGCTTTTGCAGGAGCCGGATGTATTGCTGCTGGATGAACCGACCAACCATCTGGATGCCGAATCCGTGCTTTGGCTGGAACAACACCTGCAAAACTACAAGGGAACTGTCATCGCGGTCACTCACGACCGATACTTCCTGGACAATGTAGCCGGATGGATTTTGGAATTGGATCGCGGAGAAGGGATTCCGTGGAAAGGAAATTACTCGTCCTGGTTGGAGCAAAAGCAAAACCGCCTGAAACAGGAAGAGAAAACAGAATCCAAACGCCAAAAAACTTTGGAGAGGGAATTGGAATGGATCCGGATGTCTCCCAAAGCCCGTCAGTCCAAAGGGAAAGCGCGTCTGAATGCCTACGACAAACTGGTCGGGGAAGAAGCGAAAGAAAGAGAAGCCAAACTTGAACTTTTCATTCCACCGGGACCAAGGTTGGGAGCCAAAGTCATTGAAGTCAATGGCGTATCCAAAGCCTATGGGGATAAATTGTTATTTGAGAATTTGAGTTTTTCCTTACCACAAGGGGGAATCGTAGGAGTAATTGGACCGAACGGAGCCGGAAAAACCACTTTGTTCAAGTTGATCACCGGTCAGGAAAAACCGGATTCGGGAAGTTTTGAAGTAGGGGAGACCGTTCAGCTTTCTTATGTGGATCAGGAGCACGCAGGTTTGGATCCCAACAAAACCGTCTACCAGGTGATTTCTGATGGCAACGAGCTGATGAAGCTGGGGAATAAGGAAGTTAATGCCAGAGCTTATGTATCCAAGTTCAACTTTGCCGGAGCAGATCAGGAGAAAAAAGTAGGGGTGCTATCCGGAGGGGAAAGAAACCGAGTTCACTTGGCAATGATGCTGAAAGAAGGCGGGAACTTGCTGCTATTGGACGAACCGACCAACGACTTGGACGTGAATACGCTTCGCGCTTTAGAAGAAGCTCTGGAAAACTTCGGAGGCTGTGCGGTGATCATTTCCCACGACCGTTGGTTC
>JAJLJS010000319.1:0-3832 GCA_033844545.1 Cyclobacteriaceae bacterium
GGTCCACCTCCATTTACTTTTCCTGAAATCAGATTTTTGGCAGTGGTGCCTTGGAAATTGGCCAATTGTGAACTGATGCTTCCGCCTTTCAATTCGAGATTGAATTTGGCATCGGAAGGAACTGAAACCTGAATACTTCCACCACTGGATTGGAAAACCATATCCTTTTGGATGGCATTCAGGCTTGCCCGGATGGATCCTCCGCTGGTTTGAGCATCAATTCTGCCCGAAACACCGGTCAGAGTCATTCCCCCTCCGGAAGATTTTGCCACCAAATCTCCGGCAATACGATCAACTTTCACAGAGCCACCACTGGTTTGGACTTCGACATTTCCTTCAAAATTCTCCAAATTAATACTCCCGCCGGAGGAGGTGGAGACGAGGCTTCCTCCACTGTTTTTCACAGCAATGGATCCTCCGCTGCTGGCAATCTGATGCTGTCCTTGGATTCCATGGATCGAAACTGATCCTCCACTCGTTCGAACATCTGAATTTAAACTTTGAGGAGCCAAAATCTCAAAGGAAAGACTTGGGCGGTCTCTCCAATTCCAATTGCCGGAGGATTTTTGCTTGGCAAGGATGGAAATGGAATTTCCTTTTTGGGAAATGGAAATATCATATTTTTCCAAAAATTCCTGGGCTTCTGAGTCGGATTGGCTAAGATATTTTCCGTCTTTTTTCAAAAAACACCGGACAGTTACCTGATTTCCGGCACCTCCTTTTACAGAGATTGCCGCTCCGCTTAGATCAGCTTCCAATACAGGAGCAGAAGTCACCGAAAACTCCTTGGTCTGAAATGGTTTGGGATCAGTCTGGGAAAACGCTGAGGATAAACCTAAGCCAAAAAAGGCCAGGGCAAAAAAGAGAAAGAAGTTGGCGGATGTTTTCATAGCTAGAATTTTCAGGAAAGAATTCTACAATGATGCCAACATAAAAACCTCAAATTCAGAAAGTAGAGGCCTTTTTTCTGAATTTGAGGCTAAGTCCTACGGACAAAGATGTCCGCTCGCGGGCAATGAGTCTACCATTAAGTCCTTAATTGGTTTCACTCGTTTTTCAAACTATCGATCGGATTGGCGATAGCTGCACGGTAGGATTGGGTAAAAATAATCCCAATACTGATCATCAGAAGCATCCCTACACCCAACCCGATAGGTATTACCCCAATACTAATTCTGGAGGCAAAGAATTCCAGCCAAAAATTATTTATGAAGTAGGCTGCAGGAACGGCAAAGAATACCGCCACCAGCAACAATCGAATATATCCTTTGGATAGTAATAGAATTATTTGGGAAACATCTGAGCCCAAGGTTTTTCGGATCCCGATTTCTTTTACCCTCGTCTGTGCAGTATACGTCGCCATCCCCAACAAACCCAAGCAGGAGACGAAAATCGCCAGAAAGGAAATTAGCCCAATCACTGAAATCACGTCGCCCAAAACCTCATGGATAAACAGGATCTCTTGATCCAGGAATTTATAAGAAAACTTGGAGTTTGGGTTGACTTCTTTCCATGCCGACTCCAGGGATGCAACCAAGGCGGCAGGATTTTCTCCGTTAAATTTCACTAATGCAAATCCCAAAGAATTGCTTCGATTTCTTAACACCAGGCTTTTCATTTCCTGATCCGGAGACAAAAATTGAAAGTTTTTTACCACCCCAACTACCTCTACATTCTTGAATTCCTCCCCATCTTGGATGACCAATTGCCTTCCGATTGCCTCTGAAGGGGATCCTAGGTCAAATTTGCCCACGGCCAATTCATTGATCAAAACCAGATTTTCACTTCCTTCTTCTGGAAAATTACTCCCCTCAACCAATTCCAATCCAAGGGCAGAAAGAGCCCCAGCATTGACATCAAAATAATTAGTCTGAATGCTATCCAGGGGATTTTCGGGATTGACCACCTCTGTTCCAAAATTCCACCCGGCAGCAGGAATTAAGGAACTCGCCCCAACAGCCGCCACGGAAGGGTTTGAGGATAATGCTTGGGCAAATCGCCCGTAATTTTCGGTATTGAAGAGCTTTACGGTGATCACGTTATCCTTTTCAAACCCAAAATCAAAGTTGAGGATATGTTTTGCCTGCGCCTGTATCAATACCACCGAAATGATGAATATCAAAGAAATGGTAAACTGAAGGACCATCAGGACATTCCTCACCCCCATACTTTTGAAAAGTTTCACCCCCGATAGTTTATTAAACAAATTGATGGGGTTCAATTTGGCCACATAGGTGGCAGGAAGTAAGCCTGCAATCACCCCAACCAACAGGCTGAACACAAGGAAAAGAAGCATGGCTGGCAGACTTTGCTGAAAGGAAATTTGCAAATATTGATTGAACGTCAATTGATCAAATCCCCTTTGCAAAATTTGAAGCAATCCAAAAGCGAGTACTAGAGAGCATAAGGAAATCACAACTGCCTCGGTGATAAACTGGCCGAAAATCTGTCTTCGATTCGCTCCCGAAACCTTGCGAATCCCCACTTCCTTGACTCGGGTTAAGGCTCGGGCCACGGACATATTGGTATAATTAAGGCAAGCGGAAAACATGACGATCAAACACAATATTCCTAAAATCACCAGGACGATCTTTGGAACAGATACATGTGTCGAATTCCCGATCATGCTCATTGGAGTTATATCGCCCAGGGCAATGGCTTTGAAGGAATGCTTGTTTTCATATTTATGGGAATAAATAGATTCTGAAATTTCGTTCAGAACATAGGTTAGATTCTCCTCAGGCTGTCCCTCCCGAAGAAGTACATAGGTATAATTTGTCCAAACGTTGTCCCAATCATTTTCTTCCTGAGAATGTAAAGCCCCATCGGGAAGGGATTTCATGGTACTCAAGGATGCTAAAAGTTTGAAAGGAAGGTGAGTCCTTCCCGGATTTGGATTCAGAACCCCGGTAATGGTAAAATAGCCAAAATCAGTTTCAAAATTCCCTTCCTCCATTCCCGTAGGACGGATGTCTTTGTCATGGAAGGAGACAGTTTTCCCCAAGGCTGATTCTCCGTTAAATAAAATGTCTGCCAATTCTGTAGTGATTACCAAGGAGAAGGGCTCATTTAAGGCAGTCTCTGGATTTCCTTCCTTAAAAGAAAAGTCAAGTATTTTGAAAAGGCTGCCATCGGCAAAATATCCACCACCGGTTGCAAACTTATCCTCATAGATCACATCTCCACCGATCTCACTAGACAAGGCCGCGGCCTCTTCTATAATCGGGTAATCCGACTTCAGTTTTTCTGCCAAGGGTAGCGCAGAACTGGCCACTTCCCCGGTGTTTTGCTGGAAATCAGTTGTGTGAATTCGGTATACCCGATCTTTTTTGGAATGGTAGGAATCGAAACTGTATTGGTCGACTCCAATCAGGATAATTAAGAGACATACCGACATACTCACTGCAAGCCCCAAAATATTGATCAGGCTAAATGATTTGTTTCGGAGTAGATTTCTCCAAGCGATTTTTATATAGTTTCTAAGCATACGAGTTGGATGAAAAAAGTCTGAAAATAGTTACAAAAAGGAGTTAGTAATTTTCGTGAAACCTAGCTTTAACCACCTCAAAACCAAACAAAACCCTCAGAAAACACTTTCAAGTCAAGGACTTTGGGACAAAAAATAAGACCGTTGAAACAGAAAAAATCAGCTGGTCACGCTGATTTCTTCTGATTGGATAGAATTAAGCAAATTTTCTCTTTAAGACTATTCACTTTTTAAAACCCTGGCAGGATTGACAATAGCGGCTTTGACGCTACGAATAGAAATGGTAATTAGTGCAATACCTAGCATGATACCGGCTGAAATCAACAAGGACCAACCCGATATCTC
>JAJLJS010000320.1:0-5852 GCA_033844545.1 Cyclobacteriaceae bacterium
CAGAAGACGCAGATTCCCCCTTGGCAAGGGGGCTAGGGGGATTGGAAATTTCCAAACTAAAAAATAGGATCCAATTCACCTTACCCCCTTTATCAAATGGAAAGTCTAAGTTCCTTACAAAATTTGTTTTTGGATCTGTAACACTCTTTTTCTTTCGATTCATTTTGAGTCATTTTATGTCATCGATTTGAAAATATGATCTTTGTGAAATTACTTTTAGACACTTATCGTCAACTACCATGGCCAAATCCAATCCCATCGAACAGCAAAAAATCCTCAGGGTATTCAAACTCATCAATCTACTTCAAAGCAACATCGGAAAGCCGGTTCATCGTCTCGCTGAACTCCTAGAAACTGACGAGCGGACAATTTATCGGTACTTCAAACTTTTGGAAGCCCTGGGATTTGTGGTTGTAAAGGAATTCAGCAAATACAAAATCCAGGAAAGACCGGATTACCTACCTTCGGCCACGACTTACAGTACTTTTTCCCAGGAAGAAAATATGTGGTTGAAGACGCTGATCGAAAGCCATGCAAAGGGCAACCTGTTGAAAGATTCCGTCCTGCAAAAACTTCAGCTGAAATCAGAGGTAAAGCAGGGCACTGAGCAGCTTTTCAAGGCCAATCTCGGAAGGTTGGTGGATTTGATTGCCCAGGCCATTGCCGGCAAAAAGCAGATTTGGCTGAAGGAATATTATTCCCTGAGCAGCGATACCGTTTCTGACCGATTGGTGGAGCCGGTAGGTTTTTCCTCCGATTACGAAAGTATCCATGCCTTTGAAGTAGAAAGCAAAAGCATGAAGATGTTTAAAATAGAGCGAATCGGAGAGGTAGTGGTAAGTTCAGCTCCCTGGAAGTTTGAAGCAAAACATGAACTACCGGAGCAGACTTTATTTGGGTTTTCGGGAAAGAGGAATTTTCATGTCAAACTCAAACTGAGCAAAAAAGCCTACCAGCTGATGCAGGAAGAACATCCCAATGCGATTCCATTTATGCAGGTAAAAAACCGTAACCAGTACTTTTTCGAAGGAGAAGTCTCCCAATTGCCTGGGCTGGGAAGATTTATCCTTGGACTTCCCGGAGAAATCAAGCTAGAAGAAGGGGAGGAGATGAAAGCTTATCTCAAAGAGCAGCTGGAAAAAGGAGTCTTTTGATTAAAAATATGAGGATTGAAATTTGAGATCAGGCCATTCTAATCTCAAATTTCTTTTCTCTAATCTCAAATAAGCATTACCCCTGGTGTTCGTCCCGAAGCAGATCATTCACGGTTTTGACGGGATTAAAGGTAATCAGGGGAACTTCCACAAAAAGGGTATTCCATCCTGACATGGAGCCATTCCATAGGCCTGGCAGCTCCAATGCCTTCAAATCACGTCCGCTTTTTGATTTTTCGGTAATGAATCCAGTTTGCATATCCCTGAAGTCCAACAGATCAAAAGATCTTCCTTTGTAATCCCGTGTACCGCAGACCAAATCTACCGGATTGAAATGTGTGGAAGCCATCATATGGGCCTTGGATTGAGGATCATTCAGATCGATTTGGGCAGTTTCCAGGATTTGCAAAGAATAGGATCCGTCTTTTTCTTCTATCCAGAAAGGACCCCCTCCGGGTTCTCCGGTGTTTTTGACCATTCCACAAACCCGAATGGGTCGATTGAGCTTGTCTTTGAGGTAATGGGCGAGTTCCTTGAGCTTCTCGGAAGAAGCTGTAGGTGGAATTTTTCCACCCAGATCTTCATTGTAAACCTGAATGGCCTTGCTGACCGATTCATGGGTAATTTCTTGATCCATGGCTCTCAAAGCGTCAAAGATTTTTTCCTGAACTTCCAAAAGCAATCCTCCGATGGCCATTTTATATTCCTTGGTGGGGCCTTTGAGCCGGTCAGGGACCACATTGTCAATATTCTTGATGAAGATCAGGTCCGCATCGATGTCGTTGAGGTTTTCCAGCAAGGCTCCATGGCCTGCAGGTCTGAAAAGCAGGCTTCCGTCGTCTTCCAAAAATGGAGTATTGTCTGTATTGACCGCGATCGTATCCGTGGATTTTTTTTGTTGGGAATAGGATACTTCAAACTCTAAACCTGAAACGGCCTTGATGGCTGGTAAAACTTTGGAGATTTCAGCTTTGAATTTGCCTTCATGTTCGGGTGAAACAGTAAAATGAACCTTTACTTGATTGCCTTTGCCGACGGCATACTGGACTCCCTCGATGAGGTGTTCCTGGGCGGGAGTTCTGTCTTCATTTGGATAGCTGTGGAATTTCAACAGACCTTTTGGAAGGTTTCCATAGTCCAGCCCTTCTTCCAGGAGGAGCATGGACACGATTTTTCGGTACATTCCAGCTGCAAGACATTCTTCAAGGGTATTTCCCTGCTTGCTTAGCACCTTATCCAAGTCCTTGTAGAAGGCAAATTTTCGGATATTCTCGATGAATTTTTTGGTGAAGGGGCTTTTTTCCAGATCTCCGTCCCCATCCAGAAAGGCAAAAAGATCTTTAAACATTCTGGAGGCTGCGCCAGAGGCCGGGACAAATTTCACGATTTCCTTTTTGAGTGCCTTGGTAGGATAGGTGGCAGTATAATGGGCCAATTCCTGATCGCTGAGTACTTTAATGCCATTTCCAGGAGTAGCTGGAGCATGGATTTTCAAAAAGGGGAATCCACTTTTAAAATTGTCGATTTGCTGGGAGACGGTAGCTGGACGCATACCTTGGTCCAGAATTTTTTGAGTTAAAACAGAGTCCATGATTATCGGGTTTGGATAAACTTCATCTTAAGATAAGGGACTATCCCTCTTCCCTCAAGTCTTGATAGAAATTATTTGAAAAAGATGGTCAATAGCCCATTCTTTTGAGAAATTCTTCGCGTTTGGAGCCTGAAATACTGACTATTTTATCATTGTTCATGAGGATATAGCCGCCCTCGGACCGAACATATTTTTTGACCTCGTCCAGATTGATCAAAAAGCTGTTATGAACCCGCATAAAGGAAGAAGACGGGAGGATGTTTTCGTATTCTTTCAGGTTTTTGGATACCAATAACTTTCGACCATCGACCAGGTGGAATTGTGTATAGGCCCCGCTGGCTTCACAAAACAGGATTTCTTTGGAAGGAATGAATTCCACCCCGTCGGAAGTGGAAAGGGGGATTTTATGGTGCTCGGGAGTAGGGTTTTGCAGATTGTTCAGCAGGTTTTCAAACATCTTTTGTCGGTTTTCCTCTGCCCGGATATGTCCCGCCTTCTGGACTGCAGCCTGTAGTTCTTCCCGGTCTATTGGTTTTAGCAGATAGTCTATCGAGCTGAATTTGATGGCTTTGATCGCATAATGTTCAAAGGCTGTGGTGAAAATCAAATGAAAATCCAGGTGGCTTACCCGTTGCAGTACGTCGAATCCGGTACCTGTCTGGAGCTCGATATCCAGAAATACCAGCTCAGGCCTCAGGCTGGAAATCTTTCCCACGGCTTCTTCGACTTGGCTTGCTTCTTCGATCAGTTGGACTTCCGGACAATATTCCCGGAGGAAGCCCTTGAGGGTTTCCCGGCTGTGAAATTCGTCCTCCACGATGATGGCTTTTAGGGGCTGGTTCATGATTTAGGAAATTTGATGGTGACTCGGGTACCTTGGGGCAAATCCTGCATTTGAATCTGGGTTTCCCGGCCATGATTGATCATTTTTAGGCGCTCTTCGGTGAGGGCCATGCCCCGGGAAGGGCGATAGCCGGCCATTTTCAATTTTGCGGAAGCCTCTCTTCCGATTCCGTTGTCTTCGATTTCCGCCCGAATGGTTTTTTCCTCTTCCACGAAGCGCACGGTCAACCTTCGTTCCCCCTCTTGCTTGGGCATCAGGCCATGCTTGATGGCATTTTCGACAAATGGCTGTACGATCAGCATGGGAACTTCGAAAAAGCTCAGGTCAAAATTCTCCGGAGTTTCAATTTGATAGGAAAAAGCATGGTCAAATCGAAGTGATTCCAGGTCGAGGTAGACTTTGAGCAATTCGATTTCTTTTTCCAGACTTACATGGACCTCGATGGAGTTTTCCAATACCTGCCGGACAAATTTGCTGAATTTGCTCAGGTAGGAGAGGGCGGCGTCTTTTTGTCCTGAGCTGATCAAATGCTGAATAGAGCTCAGACTGTTGAAAATGAAGTGGGGGTTTATCTGGGCACGAAGGGCGCCCAGTTTGGTATGAAAGGCTTCCTTTTCCACCCGGCTTTTTTCCTGGCTGATCAGTTTTATTTTGTAGGAAAGGCCCAAGGCAAAAATGATGCTCTCAATCGAGGAACCCGCCACCATGTAATCCAAATCCAGCAAAAACATGGTCATCAAGGCCCCTGTGACGAAGATCAGGGTAGCGGAAATGACAAAATACTTCAGGCGGTTTGGATACTTGAAAAATAAGTAGGTGACCCCAAAAAAAGTAAATCCAGCCATAAAGTAGCGCTGAAAATCCATCAATCGGGCCTGAAACAAGCTGTAGGGTTGGAGGAAAATTAGGTAGGTATTGACCAAGATCAGTAGAATCAGAAACCCTGCGATGCCCATAATGACCCGATCAAAGCCCGGCAAAAATTTGGGGAATTCCAAAAAGTGCCGGATGAAAAGCAGGTAAAAAAGGTTGATGGAAAGCTGGGCAATTGTGGTCAGCCAGAAGTAAAAATAGAGCCGATCGTAGCCAAAGCTGGTAGCCAAATAGGGACTGATCTGAGAGTAGTAGATCAACTGAAAAAAGAGAAATACCCCATAGTAGATATACTGTCTTTCCCTCATGTAGAAGAAAAGGATCAAATTGAAAATGGTCAAAACCGAAGCGATTCCGAGGAAGAAGAAAGCCAAGACTTGACTTTTGAAGGAGCTTTCACTCACAAACCGGGAAAAAATCTCGTGGGATTC
The DNA here is from genome assembly GCA_033844545.1 of Cyclobacteriaceae bacterium. Classification (GTDB taxonomy): domain Bacteria; phylum Bacteroidota; class Bacteroidia; order Cytophagales; family Cyclobacteriaceae; genus Algoriphagus. The sequence goes on from JAJLJS010000320.1 coordinate 4,894, forward strand.
CGGATCAGAAAATCGGATCTTCCGCTGGTCTAAGTTGGGAGTGGCCCGGAAAAATTTGGCCCGGATAAAAAGGACGGTACCATACAATAAATCCCGCGTGGAGATTTTTACAAATTCCAAACTGTGCAGGGTAGCCCGCTGAAGGTCATTGGGAGTCAGCCGGGTCAGGTTGAGAGAATCGATTTTGGATCCCGGAAAAAAATAGAGGGTAGAGATCTCCAAATTACCCGGATAGATATAGATCGAATCTACGGAATTCAAGATTGCTGTATAGGAGGAAAAATCAACCTTAAACCAATATTCCACTCCTTTTTTGGCAATCCCAGGCGGAGAAGCCATTTGAAACAAACCCTCCTGATCCCAAGCCAACGCATCTTGTACTCTGGCAGAAGAGTCCAGGGTTAGGATAAAGGACTGAACGGGAACCTGAAAGTGAAAGTCAGACCCAGTCTGAATCCCCGAGGCCTGCAAGGATAAACCCAGAAAAATAAGGAGCAGCGAAAGCCTCATTGTCAGGATAAGTTTGGAAAAATCAGGTGGACATATTTGCAATTTCCTTCCCGTTCCGGGCAGTCTCTTTCCCCGGAATCATAGTGGATTTTGTAGGGTCTGATTTCATTCAGGATTTCGATAAATTCCCGCCAAGGGGGAGCTATACTCGGGCCATTGGCTCTTTTTTCTACTTTTGAGGCGTGTTGGGCCTGATTGATCCATACCTTTAGGTGGATTTGGTTTTCGGATTCTGAAAACTCAATGCTAATGTTGATGTTTCCATTGGCCTTTTGAATCTGCTCCTCCAGTAGGTTTTCGATGAGATTCTGAATGACCATGGAAGGGAATTTCCCCTGATTTTGGGAAATACTTTCCAAGTTTAGGATTTCGAAGCTTAAGTTAGTTCCATATCTCAACTGCTGGAGTTCCAAATACCATTTGATCATTTGGATTTCGTCCTTCAGCAG
>JAJLJS010000321.1:0-3283 GCA_033844545.1 Cyclobacteriaceae bacterium
TATATTCCCTATTATCTTAAGTGATCAATATTGTTTAAAGAAATTAACGTATGAAAAAAATCTTTTTTGTTGCCGCACTTGCGGGTTTGGGTTTTGGCTGTGAGCAGCCACTTTCACCTGAAGAGATTTTAACGAGCACCAAGGAGAAAATTCTTGGGGCGGGGCAAATCGAATTTCGCCAATTGGTGCTTTGGGAGGATCCAAATCTTGGGGATATTGATACTTTTCGTTACGAGTCCGTATTTCAAAAAAATCCAGCCATAGAATTAGGATATAATTTTTTTGGAAAAAGAGATGTCACTGAATTTTGGTATGTGAATGATGTCTCTTATGGAGTCAATCATGAAAAACAAGAAGTCCAAGTATGGGAAGATCAGCCAGACCGACTCCATTCCAATTCTTATTTAGTTTACAGTCCTGTTTATATATTAGGCCAAAAAGAACTTACTTTTCGACAAGATACTGTGGTAGGAGGAAAATCCTTAATGGACTACAAATGGGTGGAAATGGATACTGTCGTGATGGAGAAGAAAGTGCTTTTGGAATACCACCTTTTCATCAATCCTGCCAATTTTCTGCCGGAATTTCTTTCCCGTAGGCTTTATCACGACGGAAGAAGAAATCAATTGGTTGAGGTTTTTTACTCGAATTATACATTTGATGCGATCAAAGATCCATTAGAACCGAAGGTGCCCAAAGGATATGTCTCCAAAGCAGATGGGGCTGAAATCAGCGAATCCAATTTGCTTGCCGTTGGGGAAAAAGCACCGGAATTCAAACTTCAAGATTTGGATGGGAATTGGGTTAATCTGAGTGATTTCAAAGGAAAAAAAGTCCTGCTGGATTTTTCAATGATTAATTGCGGGTGGTGTAAGATCGCCATAGATCAGTTCAAAATGCCTACCTTTTCCTTCGCGGATGATATTGTGCCACTTTACATCAATCCTGTGGATAGCTTGGATAAGGTCAAAAGATATCAAGCCAAAGTGGGAGTACCTTTCCCAGTATTAATCAATGCCAAGGAAATTGGAAAAGCTTATGGAGTAGCTGGTTATCCTACTTTTTATTTAATCAATGAAAATGGATATATCGAGGACATGGTTGAAGGCTACGGCGATGAGAGTATTAGGAAATGGGCAAAGTGAAATAGGGATTTTTACTTGCTAAGTCTTTCAGAGAAAGAAAAGCCTGTCCCATTCTCACAAAATTGAGGCTATGTGGATTAATTTCTTTTCCTTGCTAGTGTCTATAATCTATTCCCAGCCCTTCGTTTTTTCTTTTAAAATTTCATGTCTATTCTCCCCGTCACCTGTGCGATTATCATTCATCAAGGGAAAATACTTGCTGCCAAGAGAAGTGCCAAAATGGATTTGCCGGGTTTCTGGGAATTTCCGGGTGGAAAATTGGAGCCGAAAGAAGATCCATCTTCCTGTTTGCTTCGGGAGATTCGGGAAGAGCTGAATATGGAAATCAAAATCTTGGCTGAATTGCCTTCAGCAACTCATATTTATCCTTCCAAAACCATCCGTTTAATTCCATTTACTGCAGTTTGGACTCAGGGAGAAATCCGGCTCTTGGAGCATGCAGAAATCCGCTGGTTGGCAAAAAATGAGCTGCTTTCACTGGATTGGGCCCCGGCAGATTTGCCCATTGTGCACTATTTAATTGAAAATTGGGTTAAGCTTGTAGTATCAACCGAATTCTAAGTCCCATGGCCGAGTTTATTAGGCTTTATGAAGAAAATCCGGATCCCAGAAGGGTCCGACAAATTGTAGAAATTTTGAGAAATGGGGGTATAATCATTTATCCTACAGATACAGTCTATGGTTTGGGTTGCGATATCACCAACCAAAAAGCTGTAGAGAAGATTTGTAAAATCAAGGGGATCAACCCTAAAAAGCACAATTTCTCTTTTGTGTGCGCTGATTTGAGCAATATTGCCCAATACACCCGGGTGATTACCAAACCGGTTTTCAAAATGATGAAAAAAGGGCTTCCCGGACCCTTTACCTTTATTTTGGAGGCGAGCTCCCAAGTGCCTAAAATACTGCATAGCAATAAAAAAACCGTTGGCATCCGGGTGCCCAATCACGGTGTGCCCAGGGCAATCGTAGAGGAGCTCGGCCAGCCGATTCTTTCTACATCCATCCATGACGAAGATGAAATCATCGAGTATAGCACAGATCCGGAGTTGATTTTTGAAAAATATCAAAATCTCGTGGATGTGGTGATTGACGGAGGCTATGGATCCAATGTCCCTTCCACCATTTTGGATTGTACCGGAGAGGAAGTAGTCTTGCTCCGGGAAGGACTGGGGGATGTGGAGGAGATTCTTTGACTGAGGCAATAGGCAAGTAGCAAGTAGCAAGACACAAGACACAAGACACAAGACATAAGACTCAAGAGGCAATGGGCAATGGGCAAGGCTTCGATTTCGAGGCTCAGGTCTCTCAAGTGCTCAGCCTACCAACCGACAACGGACAACAGACAACCGACAACCGACAACTAATAACCGATAACGAAAAACTACCCCTTCCTTGAAAAGAGTAGCCATTGATTTACATTACCTTCCGACTTTGGAGTTTTTTGCGGCAATTCATGACGCTGAGGAATTGTATATTTTTCCCAGTGACCTTTACCAAAGACAGTCATTTCTAAACAGAACCAAGGTTCTGCTGGCCAATAAGGTGGAAACTCTCAGTATTCCCATCCAGGGTAGGAGACCAAAAATTCCTCAAAACCGGGTAAAAATCGATTATTCCCAAAAGTGGCAAAGCATCCATTTGAGAGGAATTCAGAGTGGTTATGGCAAAGCCGCTTTTTTCGAATACTTTTTTCCCTATTTCGAGGAAATAATTCTGAGTGGGGAAGAGGACCTGTGGGAGCTGAACAAAAATTTGCTGACAATCTGTCTCAAACTTCTTCGTTGGCCTGTCAAACTTGCTGAGGCGGAAAAACTTCCGGAAGACCTTGAGATTTTGGATATAAGAGGGCATATCGTTCCCGGAAGGCATTTTTCGGGAAGGGATTATTACCATCCAGCTCCCTATACGCAGGTTTTTGGCTTGGACTTTGAGCCAAATTTGAGCATTCTGGATTTGTTGTTTTGCATGGGGCCGGAGTCTGGAAAACTCCTAAAAATCTCAGCAAAAAATCAATGAACAATCGTTAAAAAGATTGTGTTTCTAAAACAAATTCGGTAACATACGTACAGATTAATTACACATTCAGAAAGGAATTAAATGGAAGCAAAATTTTCGAATAGAGTCAAAGAGGTGATCTC
>JAJLJS010000322.1:0-2657 GCA_033844545.1 Cyclobacteriaceae bacterium
GCAATCCCTGCCGGAATCCACCAAAGGATGCGGCTTTTTTTCTCCAGCTCCGGAAAAGGAGGAATGAGCAATTGCTCGTCCTGCTTTCGGAGTTCTTGGAAGAATGCTTTTAATTCTGGGTCTTTATCGATGTTCATATGTCTCACAGATGGCACAGATGTGCACAGATAATTAGTTCATTTTAATACTTCAAGATCTTGGAGATAGCAAAGGGTCTCCAGTACTAATCTTTTTTCAGTTTCTCCTGCCTAAGGCGGTGTCCTCACTGCCGCATTTTCGATTTTTTGCTTCAATCCATTCTTTCAGTTTCTTCTTTCCCCGGTCATAATGTGTCCTGACCGTGCCAATGTGAAGCTGAAGAACTTTCGCCGCCTCCTCCAGGGTCATGTCATGGTAAAAGACCATCAACAAAACCTCCTGCTGCATCTTGGGTAAGCGCTTGATGAGGTCCTCGTGGCTTTCTGCTTCTTCGATTTCCACTTCCCAGACCATATTTTCTTCGATTTCCACTTCCATCCATTTCCCCTTTTTTCGGAGCTCGTCCAAGGCAGTAAAGCGAATGACCGAAAAGACCCAGGTTTTGGGATGGGATTCGGTTTTCATTTTTGCCTTGCCCTCCAGGACCTTCAGGTACACTTGCTGCATCACATCCTTGGCCAGTTCTCCGTCAAATCCGCAGCACTGTCGGGCCCAAAGAAAAGCCTCCCGGTGGTGCTGTCGCAGAAAAGTTTCGAGCTGTGATCGGTTCATGTACACTACTTAATCGGAAATCGTCGGGAATTATATGACATACTTTGAAAAAAAGTTGGAAAGACAAGTAGGTTAAAAACCACATAGTCACATAGAGAACATAGGGAAGCTCTACCTGAAAAACTATGTGGACCTATGTGTCTATGTGACAAACGCTCTTTTTTAAGAGCCTCTAATCGGTACTTTTGGAACACCAAAAGGTTGTAAGGTTGACCCAACTTTACCACTTTACAACATTTCCACTTTACAACTCTAAAAAAATGTGGCCTACGCTAATTCGCCAATTCCGTCATCACCTCAAGCTGGAGCGCTCCCTGAGCAAAAACTCCATTGAAGCCTATACAGCGGATGTGGAAAAGTTGGCCGGGTATGCGGAGAAAGAATTTCCCGGCAAAACCGCCTTGGATTTGGAATTGGAGCACCTGCGCAGCTTTGTCAATGCTTTGGCACAATTGGAAATTTCGGCCTATACCCAAGCAAGAATCATCTCCGGAATCAAGGCGTTTTATCGGTTTTTGATGTACGAGGATCAAATCAAGGAAGATCCTGCCCAGCTGCTCGAAGCGCCCAAGATTGGCAGAAAACTCCCGGATACCCTGAGCTTTATGGAAATCGAGCAATTGCTGGAGGCGATTCCATTGGGAGAACCTGAAGGGCATCGCAACCGCGCCATGCTGGAAATGCTCTACAGCTCAGGTCTCCGGGTCAGCGAGCTGGTCGAGCTAAAGAAAAGCCAGGTTTATGCCGATGCAGGATTTTTGAGGGTAGTGGGAAAAGGTAACAAAGAGCGGCTGGTGCCAATTGGAAAGGATGCTTTGAAGTATTTGAAAATCTATCAAGAGGAAGTCCGGATACATCAGACCCCAGGCAAAGGGCATGAGGAGTATGTTTTCCTCAATCGTCGGGGCCAAAAACTCACCCGGGTGATGATCTTTTTGATTATCAAAAAGACTGCAGAGTTGGCTGGAATCCAAAAAAACATCAGTCCCCATACTTTTCGGCATTCCTTTGCCACCCATTTGATCGAAGGAGGGGCAGACTTGCGGGCCGTGCAGGAAATGCTGGGACACGAAAGCATCACTACGACGGAGATCTACACCCATCTGGATCGGGACTATTTACGGCAGGTGCTGACCGAGTTTCATCCGAGAAAGGGGTAGGATTTCGGAATTCGGATATCGGATACCGGATTTGGGATTTCGGTAAGGTCAGGGAATTGGTGAAGGTTGGGATTGAGTTAATGGACCGTAAGGAGGGTTTTTAAATCGTTATCTCGATCTGGTTGCCTTCGGGGTCTAAAACCACACTTTCGTAATAGCCGTCTCCGGTAGTTCGCGGTTCTCCATGGACAGTATACTTCCGGCTGCGAAGGAGTTCTGTCAGTTGATCCACCTTTTCCTTGCTGCCCACGGAAATGGCAAAATGAGCCAATCCGATGCCTTTTCCTTGGTTTTGGAGAGACTCAGCAAATTCCGGTCGGTGCATGAGCTCGATTCTGGCCCCGGAGGGAAAGGAAAGAAAATAGGAGTTGAAGTTCTTTTGGGGATTATGGTATTTTTCATTGGCTTCCAGCTCAAAAAACTCCAGGTAAAAGTCTTTCATTTTTTCCAGATCCTGAGTCCAAATGGCGAGGTGTTCGATGTTCATTTTTGAAGAATTTCAACTTAAAAACCTGGGAGGTAACGGGATCCAAGGTGATGCTATAGCGTGTATTTCCCTTTTCAGAGTTCAATGGAAATTTTTACCTTCCCACCTAATCCTTTTTCAACAATTTCATAAAGGGTTTTCAGTGTCAGATTACTTCCATTGTTTTCAACTCTTGAAATATAAGTCCTCTTTTTATCTACTAATTCCGCTAATTGTTCCTGGGTTAGATTCTTGTCCTCTCTTGCCTTTTTTAATAGCAA
>JAJLJS010000323.1:0-2215 GCA_033844545.1 Cyclobacteriaceae bacterium
CAACCTTCATGGTAGGATTCAAAAACCAGTTCTTTTTCATTGGGAAAAGCAAAAAATCCATAGCGATAAGAGCCTCTCAGTGTTTCGGGGGCTTTCCAGAGCATTTTTCCGGCTCCAGAATTCACCTCAGCAATCCAAATCTCCCAAGGGATGTGTCGGGGCTCCAGAAGGGGAAAGGCGGCTCCGCTTCCGCCTTGGGTTTTTATAAATGCAATTTGGCTGCCATCGGGAGACCATTTGGGCTGAAAATAGCGATGGAATGAAGGCGCAATCCAATGAATGGGAGTTTCGGGATTTTCATAGATTCCCAATAGCTGGTGTCCTCCTCGGTTAACGGTAAAAGCTAGTTTTTTTCCATCGGGTGAAAACTCCATGGAATTGACATTGCCTTTGATTTGGAAAAGTTGAGCAGTTTTTTCACTTCCTAAAAGATCGGCTTTCCAGACTTGTCCACTCTTGAGAAAGAGGAGTTGGTTTTGTGGCCCAAGGGTAAAGTCGTCTCCCTCGACGATTGCCTCAGCTTTCTTGTCGGCTAGGCTTATTTTCCAGATTTCCACTTTGGGAAGAGTAGGCAAGTTTTGGGCATTTACCGTGGAAGATGCATTTCCTCCACCATGATCCCCGCCTCGGACAAATACCAGCCAATTTCCATCCGAGGTGAATTTTAAACTGCTGATTTCCTGTCCGCCGTCCTCATGGAACTGTGTCATTTTCACTGGAGTGAAATCAGGGCCTTCGGCGAAATAGACATTTCGTTTTCCCTGTTCATTCATTGCCCAAGCAATCTTTTCCCCGACGGGGGAGGATGTTAATTCGGAAGGGAAACTGAATTTGCCCACTTGCTCCAAGGTGAAGCTTTGGGAAAATAGCCAAAAGGGAAAGAAAAGGAAGAGGGCTAATGGCAGTGTTTTTTTCATATCAATATCGGTCATGGATGAAATAGAGAACCTTTTGCAATTCGGTTCGAAGTTCGTTGGTAGGAATTTGGTAATTGTTCAACAGACAGGAGAAATGCAGGATTTTACCGCTTTTGGTCAATAGATAACCGCTCAAGGCGGTGGTCATGCTAAGCGATCCTGATTTGGCATAGACGTAAGGAGGCTGACCTTCGTCTGATTTGTACCAATTTCGGATGGTGCCGGATTCCCCGCCTGCTGGAAAATAGGCTTTGATCTTTTCCAAGGGAACTTCCTCCCTGATTTTTCCCAATAGGGCAATGATCGAACGCGGCGTAAACATGTTTCTAGCCGAAAGCCCTGACCCATCCACCCAAATGGGTTCGTCGGGAAGCTCGTTCAGCAAATTTTCCTTCGCATAGGCAATTGCATCAGCAGTACTTAAGGTATTGTTTAACTGATCTGAAACCAGAAGCATTAATTGCTCAGCTAGGAAGTTATCTGAGATTTTCATCATCTGTGCATAGATGCTATCCGCCGGGGCTGTTTGGAGTTTTTTCGGATCTTCTTTTAGGTATTTCTCGGATTTGATCAAGGTGATGGGTTTCCCACTGGCCTCTTCCAGGAGTTTTTCAGTCAACTCAGCCGAGGTGAGAAAAGGTATATCAACCTGAAAGTCTTCGGTTATTGCCTTTTCAGTGAAGAAAAATGGAAAAGAGTTCTCCGATCTTTTTCGGCTGAAAGAGTAATTGTATGAGCCACTAGGTGGTGTTTTTTCCAATTCTGATTTAAATCTCATGGGATAAACTCTGAAATCCATTTCCTCCTTTATTTTATCAAACCGAACCACATTCCCATACACCGGAAATGCAGATCTCTCAGCGGCATAATAATAGGGATACCAATCCCAAGACCAGCCGGAACCGAAGGCAGAAACCTGGGAAAAATTGTCGACCAGGAAGAGCTTTTTGGGGCTGGATTTTAGGAAGTTGATGACTTCCTCATTTTTGAAATCAGGATGCAACAGACTGGGATCCCCAGTTCCCCAAAAAATCAGGGAATCTCCTTTTTCCAGATAATTGAGCCCATTTACTTTTCCATCTCCCAAAATGGAATATGCCGTGTAAAACGTGAAAATCTTGGTATTGGAGGCGGGGATAAAATACTTGTCGGAATTGAAGTCCACCAAGGTTTTCCCTTTTTCCGGATCCAAAAGCATAAAGCCCAGATGTCCCTTGCCAAATACCTCGGACTTCTTGAGGGATGAATTGATTTTTTGTACGGTACAGGAGGAAAGGGCGATCAGGATGCCCAGGAGG
>JAJLJS010000324.1:0-1056 GCA_033844545.1 Cyclobacteriaceae bacterium
TCTTAAAGATAAAAGCATTCCTGGCTTTTTGCAGATTTTGGAAATCGAGTCGGGGATTAGGGATTTAACTATTTTTATCAAAGCAAGGCAGTTTTTAAAAAGGAGTGAATGTGTTTTTTCCTATTTTTAAAAAATTAATACTTGTTCTATGAGCAATCAATTTTATTCTTCCTTTACTTTTTGGATGGGTATTTTGCTGTCTTTTACCTCTTGTGGAATGGGAGCTGAAGAGAAATGTATCACCTTGTCTAAGGATTCGGATGAAAAGAGCTTTGATACCTTGGTTATTGACTCCTTTAATCGGAATAAAATCTATCATGCCGAACTCCGTCTTGCCGGGGAATTAAAAGACAAGGTCGAGTTCGAGATTCAACCTAATTTCCAAGTAGATCTTTTGCCGGGAACGTATGATACCTTGATCTATAAAGGGGATTGGTACGGGGATCCTATGGTGCTAAAGATCGAAGGAGGAAAAGGAAGCCTGTTGGAGTTTTGTGCCACATTTTTCTATTAATCTACCTTCCCTATGAAAATTCGGTAGGTGGTTTTGTTCTTGGTCTTGGTAACGGTTGGGTGGTTTAAATTCTACGAACCCGAACCCAAAAGAAATCTTGAGAATGCCAAACAAATTCGCTTGGGTATGACTGCCGAGGAAGTGATCCATATTATGGGAGAGCCTGAGGGGAAAAACCTAGTCATTGGAAGTAGGGTAGAGGCTGAATCCAAATATCAATACGAGGCTCCCTTCGCCTTTTCGGGAGGAATTGAAATTTCTTTCGACGAGGAGGGAAAAGTTATTCATGTAGTGAATGAATAGCTTCAACTTGCCACTGAATAAAAAAATAGCCATATAGACACATAGAATCACATAGTTTATTAGGCTTTGCTTTCTATGTGCCTATTTGGTTTATTTTAATTCGTCCCGGTTTTCAACAATGAATTAGAAAGTATCCGTGGACTGTGGTCCGCTGACCGTTGACCAAAACCCTACTGCTTCATCCCCATATAATCCACCACAAAGTAACTCAGCACCCGCATGCCGAGTACAAATCCTCC
>JAJLJS010000325.1:0-3627 GCA_033844545.1 Cyclobacteriaceae bacterium
TTTTGATACCCCACTACCGTACTAGGCTATTTCCCAAATTAGCTTATTTTTGTTTATGCTTTCCAAAAAGACCAAATACGCCCTGCACGCCCTGACTTACTTGGGCAAACACAAAGCCGAAGGAACCGTCCTGATTCATGATATCGCCGAAGAACATGGGATTTCCCATAAGTTTTTGGAAAACATCCTGCTCGAACTCCGAAAAGCGGGATATCTGGGAAGCAAAAAAGGAAAAGGCGGTGGCTACTATCTGATCAAAGAACCTAAAGACATCCCCTTATCCCGGGTGATCAGACTTCTTGACGGCCCGATCGCGCTCCTTCCCTGCGTCAGTCTCAACTATTACGAACCCTGTGCAGAATGCAAAGATGAAGCCCGATGCGGGATCAATAAGGTCATGGCACAAGTCCGGGACGAAACTCTTAAAATACTGGAAAACAAGACTTTAGAAGATATTTTGAAGGGAGAATAAAAATTTTTCCATATTAACCCTATAATTTTGATAGGCTTTATATACTTTTGCCAGTATATCTCTCGTACAACCTATGATACTAGACCAGCCACTGAAGCGATTCTTTGTCTCCAAAAAAGGCAAGGACACCAACATAAAAAGCTTGATCAAGTCTATTTCTTGGAGAGTGGTGGGCACCATTGACACCATGGTGATTTCCTACTTCGTCACCGGTCAGCTAGTCATGGCGGTATCCATTGGATCTGTAGAAGTAGTCACCAAAATATTCCTGTACTATCTCCACGAGCGGGTATGGGAAAATGCAACCAGAACAAAGAAAAATGAGCCAGAACCAGAATTGGTCAGATCTTGAGTCCCGCGTAAGGGACCTCAGCCCCGGAGAAGGACTGGCCTTGTTGGCAGATCTATTTCCGAAAAAGATAGTCTTTTCGACCTCTTTGGGTCAGGAAGACCAGGTAATCACTCAACTGATTGCCTCGCAAAACCTACCCATCCAGATCTTCTCTTTGGATACCGGAAGACTGTTTGGTGAAACTTTGGAATTGCTAGCAAGAACTGAGTCGAAGTACAAAACCCGAATCAAACTCTATTATCCCGAGCGGGAATCGGTCGAAAACTGGGTAGCCCAGCATGGAATCAACGGGTTCTATGAATCGGTGGAAAACAGAAAGTCCTGTTGCTATGTCCGCAAAGTGGAGCCCTTGAAAAGAGCCTTGGCAGGCAATGAAATCTGGGTGACCGGACTTCGGGCAGAGCAAAGCGCCAACCGCAGCGGGATGAAAAAAATCGAATGGGATGAAGGAAATCAAATTGTCAAATACAATCCCCTGTTGGATTGGACTTTTGAGGAAATGATAGCCTACCTCGTGGAGCATAAAATCCCATACAATCCGCTCCATGATCAGGGATTTATCAGCATTGGCTGCGCTCCCTGTACCCGTGCCATTCTCCCTGGAGAGGACGCCCGAGCCGGAAGATGGTGGTGGGAGGATTCGAAGAAGGAATGTGGGCTGCATAGCAGATGACCGATGCTTAATACCCGATGAGACTTCAGTGTTCGATATTCAGTATTCGACCTTCGATATTGGAAGATTCAAAAATTTGAAAATTGAAAAATTGAATTGTATACAAATTCAAAATCAGAAACAGTAACCAAGAGAATACAAGGATGGAGTGATTCTCACCACCTCGTAAATCGTACCTCATAACTCGTAAATTCTATGTCAAACCTATTTATACCTAACCCCAAAGAAGCAGAATCGATCTACATCCTTCGGGAAGTGGCGGCGCAGTTTGAGCGTCCGGTACTGCTTTTTTCCGGGGGAAAAGATTCGATCACTTTGGTAAGATTGGCCCAAAAGGCTTTTTTCCCCGCCAAAATTCCTTTCCCTCTGCTCCATGTGGATACGGGACATAATTTCCCGGAGACCATCGCCTTTCGAGATCAATTGGTGGAAGAACTGGGACTGGAGCTCATCGTCCGGAATGTACAGGACTCCATCGATCAGGGAAAAGTGAGAGAGGAAAAAGGACGCTATGCTAGCCGGAACACACTGCAAACTACTACCCTCCTGGACGCCATCGAGGAGTTTAAATTTGATGCTTGTATCGGTGGAGCGAGAAGAGATGAAGAAAAGGCCCGGGCCAAGGAACGCGTATTCTCTGTACGGGATGACTTTGGGCAATGGGATGAAAAAAACCAGCGTCCGGAGCTTTTCGACATGCTAAATGGAAAAATCCATGTAGGACAAAACGTACGCGTGTTCCCGATTTCCAACTGGACCGAATTGGATGTTTGGGAATATATCCGAACCGAAAACATCAAAATTCCAAGTATTTACTTCGCCCACAAGCGAGAAGTTTTCTTCCGGGACGGCATGATCTGGACTGCCAACGAGCATGTATTCCGCGAGGCACATGAGGAAGTCATCGAAAAATGGGTTCGTTTCCGGACCGTTGGCGATATGACTTGTACAGCTGCTGTCTTATCTGAGGCAAAAACTTTGGACGATGTGGTTGCGGAAATCAGGGAGTCGACCATTTCCGAACGTGGGGCCCGGATTGACGACAAGCGATCAGAGGCTGCAATGGAGACGAGGAAAAAGGTGGGATATTTTTGATTTATGAATTACGATTGACGAATTACGAATTTGGCTGTGGACCGTGGTCCATGGACCGTTGACCAAAGACTTATAGAAATGGACATACAAGGCAGAAAACTCATCAAAATCGCTACGGCAGGCTCGGTGGATGATGGCAAAAGTACCCTAATCGGGCGTTTGCTTTACGATACGCATTCCCTGACTACGGATAAAATCGAGGCCATTGAGCGGAACTCCAGACAGAGAGGATATGATTATCTCGATTTTTCCTTGGCCACCGATGGTTTGGTGGCAGAGAGGGAGCAAGGCATTACCATAGATGTGGCCCATATTTACTTCAATACCGACAAAACCAATTTTATCGTAGCGGATACTCCCGGCCATGTGGAATATACCCGAAACATGGTGACCGGGGCTTCTACCTCCCAAGTTGCGATCATCCTGATCGATGCGCGGAAAGGAGTGATCGAGCAGACTTATCGGCATTTCTTTATCAGCAACCTACTCCGGATCGGACATGTGGTCGTAGCCATCAACAAAATGGATTTGGTGGATTACAACGAAGATGTCTTCCTAAAAATCAAAGCAGACTTTGATGCGCTAGTCGCCAAAAGCCACTTTTCGGAAGACCAGATCACCTTCATACCTGTTTCGGCCTTGAAAGGGGAAAACGTCACCCGAAAGTCCGAGCATATGCCTTGGTATCTGGGCAACACCTTACTGGATCATCTGGAAGTCCTGGAGCCTCAGGATTTGCAGGAAAGCTCCGTGGCCAGATTCCCGGTTCAATATGTGGTAAGGCCCAAAACCGAAGCTTACCATGATTTCCGGGGATTTTCCGGAAAAATTTACGGAAACACCCTGAAAGTTGGGGATAAGGTCTCTGTTCTCCCTTCGGGAAATGTGTCCACGATCAAAGGCATTCATTTCTTCGATCAGGAAATTGAAGCAGCAGCGCCGGGAGCTTCCGTGGTAATTACTCTGGAAGACGAAGTGGATTGCAGCAGAGGGGATATGATTGTGAAAGTCGGAGAAGAACCTTCCAGTGAAAAA
>JAJLJS010000326.1:0-20806 GCA_033844545.1 Cyclobacteriaceae bacterium
CACGGCAATTCCGATGTGTTCGATTTTCCGAAAGTTCATAATTTGTATCTTTGTAACTGAATCTTTTTGGGAAAGCGCATGTTTTCCCATCGTTCGAAAGTACTATCAAAGGTAAAGTATAAAAGCTATGATCATCGTTTCAGATAAAGCAAAGGATCGAATTCTTGAATTAAAAAGAGAAGAAGGCCGTACAGAAAATGAAAACATTCGGGTTTCTGTGAAAGGTGGAGGCTGTTCTGGATTGATGTATGATTTGGGTTTTGATGCGCAAATCATCGATACCGACCATGTTTTCGAGGACAAAGGAGTGAAGATTGTTGTCGATAGAAAAAGTCTCCTTTATCTGGCAGGAACCACCCTGGAATTTTCCGATGGATTGAATGGAAAAGGGTTCCAGTTTATCAACCCAAATGCAAGCCGGACCTGCGGATGCGGGGAAAGCTTTTCCGTTTGATTTTCATTCATTTTACCAACTCTAGAGAAGGCAGCTCAAACAAAAGCTGCCTTTTTTCTTTTTAACCTTGGTAAAAATTGAAATTCACCGAGGCTGAATTGTCCTCAATCCTTACCTTTGCCCACGATAAAAAACGACCCAAATATGGAAGAACAAGTCAAAAAAATAGCTCTGAATGATCTGCATGTAGCCCTGGGAGGCAAAATGGTTCCTTTTGCCGGTTTCAACATGCCCGTACGTTACAGCTCAGATAATGAAGAGCACCTATGTGTGAGAAATGGAGTAGGGGTTTTTGATGTGTCCCATATGGGGGAATTTTTGGTGGAAGGTCCAAAGGCTTTGGATTTGATCCAAAAAGTGACGTCCAATGACGCTTCCAAATTAGTCGTGGGTCAAGCTCAATATTCTTGCTTTCCCAACGAAACTGGCGGAATCGTGGATGATTTGATCGTTTACAAGTTTTCGGAGGAGAAATACATGTTGGTTGTCAATGCTTCCAATATCGATAAAGACTGGGCTTGGGTGAATAAATACAACACCATGGGAGCCCAACTGACCAATGTTTCTGACCAATACTCACTTTTTGCAGTTCAGGGGCCAAAGGCTATCGAGGCAGTGCAATCCTTGACCCCGGTGAATCTTTCTGAGGTGAAATTCTACCACTTTACGGTGGGGGAATTTGCAGGTGTCCAAGACGTCATCATCTCCGGAACTGGCTACACGGGTGCGGGAGGATTTGAGATCTATGTCAAAAATGAAGATGCTGAGCACGTTTGGAAGGCGATTTTTGAAGCTGGAAAGGCCTTTGATATCAAGCCGATTGGACTCGGTGCTAGAGATACCTTGAGACTGGAAATGGGGTATTGCCTCTATGGCAATGACATTACCGATACCACTTCTCCGATTGAGGCAGGTTTGGGCTGGATTACCAAGTTTACCAAGGATTTTACCAATTCCGATGCGCTAAAAGCTCAGAAAGAGGCGGGAGTAGACCGAAAGTTGGTTGGCTTTATCATGCAGGAAAGAGGAATTCCAAGAGGTCACTATCCGATTGTGGATGCGGCGGGTGAAGTAATCGGTGAGGTCACTTCCGGTACTCAATCTCCAAGTATGGGGGTGGGAATTGGCTTGGGTTACGTTAAAACTGAATTCAGCAAGCCTGGAACTGAGATTTTTATCCAGGTTAGAAATAAAAACCTGAAAGCTCAGGTAGAAAAACTCCCCCTCTACAAAGGCTAATGCAGCAGGTCGAAATCTGTTTCAGTCCCGACCTGATTCAGCATCATGAGTTGGAAGGCAAAATCGTAGTGGTAGTCGATATTTTTCGGGCTACTTCTACGATGGTGGCTGCCCTCGCCAATGGAGTGAAGAGAATTCTTCCTTTTGCGGATTTGGAGTCATGCCGAGTCATGCAGGATCAGGGTTACCGAATTGCTGGAGAAAGGAACGGACATACAGCACCGGGTTTTGAATTGGGAAATTCCCCCGTTGCCTTTTTGGATGATGCCTATGCTGGAATCCAGTTGGCGATGACCACGACCAATGGTACGCAGGCAATCGAGAAGTCAAAAGGCGCTGCAGAGATCCTGATTGGGGCTTTTCCTAATCTTCAGGCTACTGTCTCCTACATTCAAAGTCAGCAAAAAGATGTATTGATCCACTGTGCGGGCTGGAAGGGTCGGTTCAATCTGGAGGATTCGCTGTATGCCGGAGCCTTGGTGAAATCACTTGAATCTTCTCACAGCGCCGATGAAGATGGAGCCTTGGCAATGAAATCACTTTTTGGGCGGGAAGGGCATCGCTTGAAGGAATACCTCTCTCAGGCCTCTCACGCGAAAAGACTTCAAAACCATGGGATAGAAAAGGATATTGAGTTTTGTCTGACCTTTGATCTGTATGATTTGGTGGTCAAAGTGGATCAAAATGGGTTCTTGGTAAGCATTTGATATTCTTCAACTAAATTTTAAAACACTAATTTTTTTTCTAGATTGTGAAGAAAAATTAGGCCATGGTTTATTTGATTTGGAGCTTACTCAATCTCTTTCTGATTCTATCTTTTTTCTTTTTCGCAATCACCTTGATTGTCAAGGGCAGAAAATATTTAAAGACTTATTCGAGGCCTTTTGTAATCTTCGTCCTGATTTTTGGATCCGTTGGATTTTTGAATTCTGCGAATAAAAGAGGGGAAGTAAAGGCCAAAATAAATCAAAAACCGTCCAAAACGAGTGTGCTTCGGGTAAAGGAGGGGCTAAGTACTTATTTAAGCTTGACTTTAATCCAAGATATTGAGACAGGTGAAATCAACCAGGAATTTTCTTCAACCAACCTCCATGGCTTGGTCTTAGGTCTAAAATGGAATCACCTTCAGGTGCTTGAGAAAAATGGAGTTCTTCAGGTGGAAGGTTGGTATGATTGGTACTTGATGGGGAATCGGGTGTTTAGCAACTTTGAAACGTATTCAATATCCGAAAAGAATTCTGTCTTAAGGTGACCTTTGTCATGAATTCAAAGAAGGTTTTGCTTTAGTATTGTCAAAAGAACAAAACCCAGAAATTATGATCAGAAAGCATCCCCTAACGGAAGAATTTCCAGAATTTGAAAATAAAATCCTTGAGCTCAAAGTCGACAATGAGCATTTCAAAAATCTCTATGAAGCCTATGACGAAGTCGATCATGAGATCTACCGGATTGAGTCTGATGCCGAACCCGCCTCTGATGAGACAGCCAACCAGCTTCGGATCAAAAGACTTCATTTGAAGGATGAGATTTATAAGTTTCTAAAAGTAAATTGAAAGAGAGTCCGGTTTGCCGGACTTTTCTTTTTTAGTCAAGTTCCTCTCAGCCTTTTTTGAGGCCTCCTGCCCAAATTTTCACTAGATAGATAAGAAGAGTGTTATCTTCCGATTCAAAAAAATGAATCCGAAACTATGAAAAACACCTTTTTGATTCTATTGGGGCTGATTTTACTTTTCTCCTGCGGGGAAAAAGAAACTCAAAAAGAACTTCCAAGAATCGCGATTGCAGGATTGGCGATTGAGTCCAGTACTTTTTCACCAGCAAGATCCACGGCTCATGCATTTCGGGTCCGAACAGGGGAGGAGATTTTTTCTTACTACCCCTTTATGGAGCAGGATTCTGCCAATCGAAAGCGGGCTCAGTGGTTTCCGACTCTAAGAGGACATGCGATACCTGGGGGAATGGTGACCCGGGAAGCCTATGATTCCTTGGTCGGAGTCACGCTGGAAATGCTCCGGCAGAATCTCCCCTATGACGGTTTGTTTTTTGACATTCATGGGGCGATGAGCGTGGAGGGGCTGGATGATCCGGAAGGAGATTTCATTCTCAAAGTGCGTGAAGTAGTGGGACAGGAAACGCTAATTTCTACCTCTATGGACCTGCATGGGAATGTTTCTCAGAGATTGGCGGAGCAGTCGGATCTGATTACCTGCTACCGGATGGCACCTCATGAAGACGCTCTGGAGTCAAAGAAAAGGGCTGTAGATAATCTACTGGATCGATTGGAAAGCGGAAAGGGTAAGCCCCAATTCAAGGCATGGATTCCGGTGCCAATCCTTTTGCCCGGAGAGAAAACCAGTACCCGAATCGACCCTGGAAAGTCCCTTTATGCCAAGGTCGATCCGGAAACCAAAAAAGAAGGAGTCATTGATGCAGCAATTTGGATTGGGTATGCTTGGGCGGATGAACCCCGAAATCACGCCGTGGTGATGGTTACAGGTGACGATGAAAAGCAAGTCCAAGAGAGCGCGGAATACCTGGCCAAGAGCTTTTGGGAGGTCCGAAATGAGTTTGAATTTGTGGCGCCGGTTGCCTATTTGGATGAAAGTCTGGAGATGGCTTTAAAAAGCGAAAAGAAGCCATTTGTCATTTCGGATATGGGAGATAATCCCACAGCCGGTGGAGCTGGAGACGTGACTTGGACCTTGAATGAGATTTTGAAAAGGCCTGAGTTTAAATCAGAAAATGGACCTGAGTTGATCTATGCCTCGATTCCTGGGCCGGATTTGATAGAAAATGCCTTGAAGGCAGGTGTAGGCAATCCCGTGGAGGGTAAAGTGGGAGCAATGGTAGATGATCGATTTGCTCCTCCTGTTTTACTTAAGGGAACCGTGGAATCCATCAAAGAAGGGGATAAGGATGCTGATGTGGAGGTGGTTGTGAAAGTCGGCTCTGTCAAAGTCATTGTCACCAAGCGAAGAAAGCCCTATCACTATGAAAAGGACTTTACTGATTTGGGTTTGAATCCAAGAGAAGCGGATGTTTTGGTGGTTAAGATTGGATATTTGGTGCCCGAACTCTATGACATGCGTGGTGATTGGGTGATGGCTTTGACTCCGGGTGGAGTAGATCAGGATTTGGAACGGCTGGGCTATAAGCGGATCAATCGACCGATGTTTCCTTTGGATAAGGACATGGCTGACCCGGATTTGAGTGTGAGGTGGGTGAAGAATTCAGGAAATTAGCAGCAATCAACTAAAATACAGGTATTAATAAATCTGTAATTTGATATAGAAAATAGGAAAAGGAACAAATTTGGAACTATGAAGCAGAAAATTTATTTGGAGGGATCGGAAGTTCGATTAAACGGAGACGAACGGTGTTATAATTTTTTAAATACTCAAGCTATCTCGGGAACTTTGGCCAAGAGTAGTGTGGATGCGTTAGAACTGGTTTTTGAAAATGGAAAGTTGATTCAAAAATTCAATTGGCAGTATGAGGATCGTGATCAAATCGATATTGAGGAGGATGAGGTGAATTTTGCTTATTTCCCAGCTCCTATACATGACTTTTTTGCTTTGCAAAAAGCTAAAAATGGAGATTCTTTTTTAGGAGGGGATTTGCCTGAAGGATTTCAAGTACCAAAGCTTAAGGCTTGCCCTTCATTTCAATTTTTAGGAACTCTATCCCCGAAAACCGAAGGATTAGAATGGCTACCCTTTGATTTTCATATGGTAGCTCCAATCCATGGTAGCTTTTTGCAATTATTTTTAGATTATTCCGATCCAATGCGTCCTCAGATTTGGGATTCTGAATCTTATTTAAATTCAGATTATGAAGATAACTATGTCAAGTTTGACACTGAGTTAATATTTGAAAGGCAATTTTTAAAGGCAAAAAAGCTAAAAAAAATGCCAGATTTCTTTGAACTAAATCCTGGTTATTTAGGGGTTCCTCGTTGGATACAAAACCCCCACATCCTTAATTGTCCAAATACCGGAGAGATGATGAAATTTGTGGCCCAATTTGGAATGGGGGTTGATAATAAACTTAAAAGAACCAATATCGAGATACCAAAGGAAGGCTATTATGCTCAACACTTGAGTAAAATGAGTTTTTGGGGAGATGGTGATTTATATGTTTTTCTCAATCCTAATTCAAGAATGGCATGCTTTATTATTCAGCATTAGGTTCTATTTTAGCTTTTGATTATTCTTATGCCGATCCAGATCCCGGATGTTCTTTTTCTCAAAATTCTTTTGCAAAGCCTGGGTCAAATCCACTCCGGTCTGATTGGCGAGGCAGATCAATACCCAAAGCACATCAGCCATTTCATCTCCCAAGTCTTTGCCCTTGTCCGATTCTTTGAAGGACTGTTCTCCATAAGTTCTCGCCATAATTCGAGCGAGTTCACCCACTTCCTCCATCAGGATGGTCATGTTGGTGAGTTCGTTGAAATAGCGTACGCCAACGGTTTTGATCCATTGGTCTACGAGTTTTTGGGCTTCGGATAGGGTGATTTCTTGATTCATGGTTTCACTTTTCTATGCGTAATTTGATTTACTAGATTTTTAAGAAGATTTTATTAAAATTAAGATTATGAAGAAAACAATTATCCTTTCGTTGTTTCTTTCGATTTTTTCCTTTCAAGGGATTGCCTGCAAATGTGCTTATTTGGGGGATTTTAATGCGAAAGAAATCGAGAAATATGATTATGTAGCATTAGTTAGGCTTATGGATTTTTACCCCAATGAGAAACTAGATTCGGTAAAAACCCGAGAAGAACTTTACTATTGGGCTTCGATAGAGGAGAAGTCGCGTTTTAAAGGAGAATCTGTTTCCAAAATCAAAATTTACGGAGGCAAAAGGGAGTTTGGCTATGGATCTTCCTGTGATTTTGGTATGAAAGTCGGGGAAGAATGGATTCTATTTGGAAATTCAGATGGAAACGGTCTCTTGGTAAGTCCTTGCCAGCGGACTACCCTTTTTAGGAATGTAGATGGAAGTTTGGTGAAGGATTATTCCAAAGTGATGAAGAAATTGAAAAAGCTGAAACCGCTGGAATGAGCTTCAAGTTGACTTACTTCAAGAGTCGGTCATTTCTTTTTCTTAACCGGAAGTCGCATAAAAATTTGCTTGATGGCTTTTTCCAAATCAGCTTCCAGATCAGTTTCAAATCCGATTCTTTCTTTAGCCCATCCTCTCCAAAGCCTTTTACCGGTGGCGGTTTCAATCATTTCAATGACCAGCATACCCTCATCGAATTCATCCTGAATCAGCTGCCCTCCCGAAACCGGAACCGCTCCCCCTACATAATAGCCAGGTCCACCAAATCCCATTCCTACACTCACGCTCGGGGATTGGCGATAAGCTACCCGATGCTCGATTTGTGTGTCAAAATGAAATAACACTTCGGGATTAACGGTGTCCAATCGGAAACCTTTGGCTCGGATCTGAGCATCTGCCTGTTCTAGGATAAACTGGGAATATTGCTTTTTATTTTGTTGCTCTTCTTCGGAACCTCCGGAAGGGTTGACCCAAGCATAGGTCGAATACTGGTCAAGGTCAGCACCTTTGGTTTTGGAGGAATATGTACTCAGGGTAGAGGTACAAGCCGCTGAAGTCAGCAAGAAGAAAAGGAGAATTAATTGTTGGATTGGTTTCATTCGGATGGTATAAAAAAACTCAGGAGATCCACAATCCCCTGAGTTTTGGAAATGGTAAATGGAGAATCAATTCCCCATAAAAGCATAGCCCAAATTTATAGACAGGAAGTTTTGAGAGTTGTCCAAATCTCCTGCAGCCAAGGCTATGTTGTATTTGGCAGAAATGGATATCGCGGAGAAAGTGCTCACCTTGTAGATAAAGCCGATCTGAGGAGTAAATCCTAAGCTAAACCCATCTTGCTCTAATCGATAAATACCCATGTCAGTGGCACGCTCGGTGTAGACTCCGCCAATCGCTCCTCCGATAAATGGATTCAAATCTTCCCCGGGCTTAAAGTAATAATCTGTGGCAAACATGATCGGGAAGCTGTTGGTATATCTAAACTGTCTTCCGCTCAAACTTTGGTTTCCGAGTTCATAGGTATCGTAGGGTTTTTCTTCATAGAAAACATTCCATGCGGTATAAAAGCCAATTCCGACATTGGGTTGGATGAGCTTGCGATAGTCAAAGGATATTCCCCGGAAGCTTGCTGAGGAAATGTATTCTCCCAGATTTCCTGTAGGAATCCCCACAGAATAGGAGGTGGTGGTGATGCTTTGCTGAGCCGAAACAGACCCTAAAGAACAAATGCCGATAACCAGTAGAATTATAAATATCTTTTTCATTTCCTTCTTAGTTAATTTTCAAATAAGGTGATTGCTTGAAGCCTTGATCAATAGCATTCGTAACTCTACTGACATCATTGGCACCGGATAAAAGTCCATTTCCGGCCATAATCCATGCAGTGGGAGACTCCCCAACGATATTGGTCCCATCAGGATCACTGAGCGTGATGATGATAGAGCCTGTGGTAATTGAAGACACGTAGTAAGGAGGATAATACCATCCCCAGCCCGGATACCAAGGCCCATACCACCAATCATACCAATAAGAGTAGAATATGGTGGTGGATTTGGTCGCGGAAGGAGTCAAAAGCATGTCTGGATTTTGGCTAATTGCTACCTTGTTCCAGCCATAATTCTGCATATTGGACTCGATGTTTTGTAAAATTGGCTGAGCAAAAATGTCCTTCATGTAGACAAATGTGGTATCACCATTGTCGATTTCTACGTCCACCACGATTTTGTCCGGCATGGAGTAGGTGGACCTGGCAGAGAAATCAAAGTCTTGACTAAATGTGGTATACACCACATCAGTCTCTTCATAGTATTGAATACCATCAGGATAACATCCTGCCAGTACTCCTACCATGACTAAGAGTAGCAGTCGGTTTAAGTAGGCTAGTCTTTTCATAATTTTGGATTGTGTTTGTAAATAAGAGTAAATCTAGAAATTTAAGTACCTCAGGATTACCAATCCCAACAAAAGACCCAAGGATTATTTATAGAAAAAATAGGACCCTATTGAGTGATTCTGTAGTTTTTGAAAATCCTAACTAAAGATTATAAATTTTTCCTTAGAAAATTCAAAAGCTGATTTATGTCATCTTTTGAATTATAAATATGTGTGGAAATCCGGATTCCATCTAATCCTCCTTCATAGATTTGGCGAACCCTAAAACCCGCTTTTTGGATTTTGGAGTTAAGTTCTGTAGCTGGAATGGTCCGGGATTTAAATGTGATCATGGAGATCCTGGAGATACTTTCTTCCGGACTGAGGATTTCGACCTTTTCGGGGATTTCCAGAAGACCTTGGAATAAGTGCTGGTTAAGAGATCGGATTCTGGCTTCTATTTTTTCCCGACCGATCTCTTGGTGAAATTCAGCCGCTGCCAAAACACCCGCATACAGGGCTTTGCTCTGGGTACCATAATCGAAGCGATGGGCGGAGTCGACATATCCAGTGAATTCCGGTGGGCTTTTGACCATATCCCAGCCGGTGTCGGAATAAGCCCCGATCTGTTTGGCTTGGAGCTCGTCCAGTTTTTCTTTTTTCACATAAAGAAAACCCGTACCGCTTGGGCCGAGTGCCCATTTGTGGAAGCACCCTGCATAAAAATCACATTCAAGTTCTTTGAGGTTCAAATTAAATGTCCCGGCACCATGGGCACCATCAATCGCCGTGTAGATCCCTTTATTTCTGGCAAACTCTGCTATTTCCCGGATGGGAAAAACCAGCCCGGTTGTACAGGTGACATGAGGGATGGCGATTACTTTAGTTTTGGGTCCACACAGGGATTGAATCAAATTCAAGTTTTCTTCTTTGGTATTTTTGGGACTGAAGGTTTTTAGGACGATTCCGTCTAATTTGGCTCGATTGAGCCAGGGAAGAGCATTCCCGGCATGATCGTGTGTGGTCATGAGTACTTCATCGCCTGCATTAAGGGGGAGTCCCCAAGCCATAATATTGATTCCCTCGGTGGTATTGTGGGTAAAGCAAAGCTCCTCTGGGCTAATTCCCAGAAATTTCGCGAGACTTTTTCGCTCTGGATCTGTGCTTCCGTATTCTCCACTGGTACTGACCGATAAGTTTACTTCTTCCACTTTATTCAGAACTTGAAACGGACTGGGACCAAAGGTTCCATTGTTGAAATAAATCCGGTTTTTGGTCAGCGGAAAAGACGCCCTGACTTGTTCCCAAAATTCATTTTCGGGCATGGAAGCTTCAAATGGATAAATTCTTGGAGGTTTTTCTGTAAAACCCACTATTCCGGGTAGGGCTAAGCCCATCCCCAACTTCTGAAGGAAATTTCGTCTTTGATTCATTTGCATTTAAAAAGCAATCCAAAAAGCTAATGAAAGCATTTTTGTTTTGCATCCCGCTTGTCCAAAAGTTGAAAATTTTACTTTATTTTCATCGACCATAAGTCAAATTGATGCCTTTTTATTGCCTAGTGTATTACTGCTATGATGAATCCCAAACCTGAATCCGTTGAACAATATTTGAGCTGGTTTGAACCACCCGTTAGAGGAAAGCTTGAAGAACTTCGGGCTATCCTGAAAAATGCCCTGCCTGAGTGCCAAGAAGTCATCAGCTATCATATGCCTGCCTATAAAACCTCTGAGGTGCTAGTTTATTTTGCTGCCGCCAAAAAACACTTAGGCTTTTACCCAACCAACTCCGCGGTTAGGGAATTCAAAGAAGAACTGTCACGGTATATTACCTCCAAAGGAGCAATCCAATTTCCTTACGATCAACCCTTACCCGATCAATTGATCCAAAGGATTGCCCAATTTCGAAGGGAAGAAGACAAACTTAGAGCTTGTTTAAAAAAGAAAAAGTAGGCTGGTCTAGATCCAAAATCTGATCGACTGATTCGGGAGCATCTTCTTGGTAGTGACTGACAAAGATGAGGGTGATGCCGGAATAATCGATTAGCTTTCCAATGGTTTCCTTAAAGATCAGCCGCTGGAATTCATCCATTCCTTGGGATGCCTCATCCAAAATCAACAGTTTGGGATTTTTCACCAATGCCCTAGCCAGCAATGCCCAGCGCTGCTTGTCCAGGGGAGCTCTAGAGATCATTAGATTGGCCACTGAGTCCAACTGGAAAACCCGGATCCAATCCCAGACAATTGACTCCTGGTCAGGAGTGAGCTTCCTGTACAAACCAATGGTATCAAACAGCCCTGAGGCAATTACTTTGTAAACAGTTTGGTTGGCAGGGAAAAACCGAACCAATTCCGGTGCAACAAACCCGATCGGCTTTTTGAGTTCCCAGATGCTTTCACCAGTACCTCTTTTTCTTCCAAAAAGCCAAAAATTCTGGGAATAAGCTTGTGGATTTTCCCCAATTAACAAACTTATTAAGGTGGATTTTCCCGAGCCGTTTTTACCCTTTAGCTGCCACTTTTCCCCAGCCTGGACCGTCCAATTAAGGTCATTCAGGATGGTTTTATCGCCATATTTTATCCTTACGTTTACCAACCGGATTACTTCCTGCTCTGCCCTTTGGATCGGAGAGACCAAGGTCTTCAGTAAGGATAAATCCCAGGGAATTTGCCTGGTATATGTATGGTCTGCAGGGTAATATTTTCTCTTCCAGGTCTTCAGAATCCCCTTTCCCCCTAATTCAGCTACATGGGTAATCCCTTCAGGGATTTCCTGGGAATTAGCTGTGATCAACACATGGATTCCGGATTTAATGATGGTTTTTAAAAAGTCTCCAAATCCCTTTCGACTTTCTGCATCTAATCCCGTCATCGGTTGATCCATCAGAAAAATCCTCGGCTGTTTCATCAAGCCAAGTGCTAATGCCAATCGCCTCGTTTCCCCATTAGAGAGTTTGAGGATTGAGGATTCCAAAAGCTGCTCAAGCCGTACCAGTTTGGCCACCTTTTCAAGTGTCCATGGACCGGGAATTTGGGATGAATTTTCCTGGATATATTCCAAGACGGTGGCTGCATCATCAGCCTCTGAACTGTTGAACCGCTGTTGGAAATAGAAATTTTGAAGATTCGACCGGTTTTTCAGTTGATAGGTTTGGGATACATAAGCGATCAGATCCCGGTAACTGCGAATCTGGCCTTCAGAAGTTTGTTGATTCAGGAATTCGCTTGCAAAATGCCGTTGAATTTCTCCCGCTGAGACGATGGTATTTCCTCTGAGGGTTTCTAGAAAGCCGGTAAGTTCCAAGCTGGAATTTCCCAGAATAGCCCAATGTTCCCCTTCTTCCCACACGAATTCCAGATTTTCAAACAGTTGTTTGCCGAGCTGTTGGACCCTGGCAGATTTTATTTCGAATAAAGGTTTTACTGGCACTGGTATTATTTTTAGGAGAAAATCCCTTTTGCTTCAGATCCAACCAAGAAAGGGAGTAGGAAATAATGCATGATAATTATCATGAAATAGATTGAAATTCTTTTACTTAATATCGCCGATAAAACTCGAACTTAATAGATAAATCCAGTATCCCTAGCATATTATAAATTTTCCCATGAAAGCCTTTATTATCACACTGATCTGCTTTTCCCTTCTCCAAGGCTTAGTTCAGGCACAAGATACCACAGCATTTGCTCAAAGAAGAAACACGATCAAATTGGACCTAACCGGCAATTTAATTTACTCGAATAGTTTCAGCCTTTCGTATGAGCGACTCTTTAAGCAAAATCAAAGTCTGGTCCTCACCGCAGGAATTCAGGAGTTTCCTGAGATTATTAAGTTTGGGGAAAATGTGGAAGGCAAAAGAGAAGAGGCCAGAAGTGGACATAAGTTTGGCGCGGAGTACCGATTTTACCTCCAGAAAGAAAACAAATTTTCAGCTCCCCGAGGGGTCTATATCGGTCCGTATGTCACGGCATTGGGATTCAAATCTGACCGGAAGATTGTCTATTCCGGGACGGATGTCCCGGAGGAAGCAGACCTAAAATCCAGGCTGAATATTCTGAGTGTTGGTGCTCAATTGGGGTATCAATTTGTCTTCAATGACCGATGGACTTTGGACTTGGTTTTAATTGGTCCTTCCTATTCCAGGTACAATTTTCAGACTCAGTTGAAAGGAGATTTTGAGTTTGATGCAGAGGATGTGCAAAATGAAATCCTGCTGGCCTTGATCGATAAATTTCCCCTTTTGAAAGATTTGTTGAACGAAAAAGAATTGGATTCGACAGGGACTTTGGACACTTGGGCCTTGGGCTATAAGTATCAATTTTTGATCGGATACCGGTTTGGAAAGTATAAGAATCTGAAAAAATAAATCTGGAAGTAGCTAAAATCACACTTTATGTAATCTTTCTTATAGGATTGATAGTCAATATAAAAAAGGCTTTTATCGGAAGTGATGATAAAAGCCTTTTTGCATTAATCATTGGGGTAAGGGATATACACAAAGCTGGTAAATGCTCCGTCAATCACAAACAGACAGCAAAACTCATCCGGGTCTTTGTAGGCCTTTTTAAACTCCTCGAGAGCTTCTTCGGCAATCAGTTTTCGCTGGACAAATTCATCCACATAGGTGATGAAATAATTCCAGTCCAAATCTT
Source organism: Cyclobacteriaceae bacterium (assembly GCA_033844545.1). Lineage (GTDB taxonomy): Bacteria > Bacteroidota > Bacteroidia > Cytophagales > Cyclobacteriaceae > Algoriphagus. The sequence continues at coordinate 13,279 of JAJLJS010000326.1, forward strand.
TTTCGGCTTTGCCGATAAAGATCTTTCCGATCGGCTGCATGTCTTTCGATATCGGAAAAATCGGAAAGTCCGAGAAGCCTCTGGAGCGGACCTGATAAGAGGCTTCTTTGAGCACATCGGATATCTTGACAAAGTCGCTGGTGATGGTACCGAGATACTTCCCGCTGAGTTCGGGATCGTTGAAATCTGAGATCATGATTTGAGCGTTAAGCGTACGACATTTTCGACATGGTAGGTTTGTGGAAACATGTCCACCGGCTGGACTTTTTCCACCTGATATTTTTCTCCCAGTAGGGCCAAATCCCGAGCTTGTGTGGCCGGATTGCATGAGACATAAACCACCGTCGGGGCCTCGAGTCTAAGGAGCATTTGGACCACCTTTTCGTCCATGCCTGCGCGAGGTGGATCGGTGATGATCACGTCCGGTTTGGCATGCGAAGAAATGAATTCCTCGTTGAGGATTTCTTTCATGTCACCAGCATAGAAAAGGGTGTTTTCTATTCCGTTTATTTGGGAGTTGAGCTTGGCATCTTCAATGGCTGCCTCGACGTATTCGACACCGATGACTTGCTTTGCCTGTTTGGCCACAAAGTTGGCGATGGTACCCGTTCCCGTATATAGGTCATAGACCACTTCATCGCCCTTGAGCTGGGCAAAATCACGAGCCACTTTGTAGAGTTCGTAGGCCTGTTCGGAGTTGGTTTGATAAAAGGATTTGGGTCCGATCCGGAATTTCAATCCTTCCATTTCCTCTTCGATGTAAGGCAAGCCGGCGTAAGTCCCTAATTCCAGGTCATGGAAGGTTTCATTGCCCTTGGTATTAATGACGTAGAGTAGGGATGTGATCTCCGGGAATTTTACCTTCAAAAATTCCATAACCAGAGAAATTGACTCTAGGTCATTTTCCCCAAACTGGACAATGACCATAGTCTGACCGGTGCTGGTGGTCCGGATGATCAGGTTTCTCAAAAGGCCCACTTGCTCCCGGATGTCGTAGAAGCTGAGCTTGTTTTGCAGCGCAAATTCTCTCAGAGAATTTCGGACGTCGTTGGAGATTCCGCCTTGAAGGTAGCAATGCTCGATGTCGATGATTTTGTCAAACATCTTGGGGATATGGAATCCCAGCGCATTTCTGTCAAATTCCTCTTCGGAACGGATTTGATCCAGAGTCAACCACTTTTTGTTGGAAAAGGTGAAGTCGAGTTTGTTGCGGTAGTATTGGGTTTGGGCAGAGCCTAGGGTAGGAGCGACTTCCGGAATAGGAACTTTGGCAATTCTCTCGAATTGGTCCACCACCTGTTGGCGCTTGTAGTTTTTTTGAAGATTGTAATGGATGTGTTGCCACTTGCAGCCCCCACAGGTACCAAAATGAGCGCAAAAGGGCTCGATCCGGTCTTTGGAATACTCATGGAAGTGAATGGCTTCGCCCTCCATAAAGGAGCTTTTCCCCTTGGTAATCCGCACATCCACCACATCCCCCGGGGCTACATTGGCTACAAACACCACCTTACCCTCATGATGTCCGACGCATTTCCCCTCAGATGCGATGCGCTCGATCAGCAGGTTGGTGATGACCTTATTTTTCATTTTTCTCGACATGGGCGCAAAATTAGGGAAAATGAAGGACATGATGATTAGGAACACAACGCCCCTCTGGGGCTCCAATCAAAACACCCCTTCGGGGTTAGAATGACAACGCTCTTCTGGAGCTACAATCAGAAGACTCCGCTGGAGTTGGATTTTGTTTTGGGCAGCGCCGGAGGCGCGTTCTGGTTTTAGAAAAAATGTTTATATGGTGAGGAGCTCCAAGGGAGCGATTTGATTCAATATTTGAAAATAATGAGTTTTTTAAGATTATAGTAATTGATTAAGGTGTTGGATATCAAATTATTGAAATATGGCGAATACATATCACCAAGTTTACATTCAGCTGATTTTTGCGGTCAAAGGAAGGCAAAGCTTTTTAAAACCCGATTTAAGGCAGGAGTTTTTTAAGGTAATGTCTTTCATGATTAAAAATCTTGGCCATTTCCCCATCATTGTTAACGGTATGGCTGACCATGTTCATTGTTTGGTGGGTTTAAATCCGGACAAAAAAATTTCTGATTTAGTAAAGGATTTGAAAGTTGACTCAGACCATTTTTTGAAAGATAAAAAATGGGCTCCGGGAAAATTTCAATGGCAAAATGGATATGGGGTTTTCTCCTATTCCAAGTCTCATTTGAACAATGTTTACAATTATATTTTGAATCAGGAAATTCACCATCAAAAAAGGAGCTTTGAGATGGAATACAAAGACTTTTTGAAAAAATTCGAGATTGAATTCAAGGAGGAATATTTGTTTGAATTTTACGATGAAGGAAATCAAATTGAATAATTGAGGTGGATTTTTGGTCAATCAAGACGCCCCTCAGTGGCTACATCAGAACGCACCTCCCGGGCTACGATCAAGTCGGCCCGCCCGGGCTACAACGAGAAAGCTTCTATGTAACTACTATTCTGATGGCTTTTAAAAGCTGTTCACCTTCATTTCCTATCTTTACCCTCAAATTTTACCCATGAATTTCAAAGACAAAGTCGTCATCATTACCGGGGCTACTTCGGGAATTGGAGAAGCTTGTGCGGAGGTATTTGGCCGAGAGGGTGCCAAAGTCGTCATCACCGGCCGAAATCCTGAAAAACTCCAAGCCTCCCTGCTTAAACTCCAGTCAAAAGGAATTGAGACACTCGGCATCCTGGCGGATGCGGCCTCTGAAACAGACAATCAACAAATCGCGGAAAAAACTTTAGCGCACTTTGGACGGATTGACATTCTGATCAACAATGCCGGAATTTCCATGAGGGCGCTTTTTGAAAACTTGGATCTGGAAGTTTTTAAAAAAGTGATGGACACCAATTTTTATGGGACTGTGTTTGCAACAAAATATTGTTTACCAGCCATTTTGAAAACCCAGGGATCGATTATTGGAATCTCGTCTATCAATGGCTATCGAGGTACACCTGCCCGTACAGCCTATACTGCGAGCAAATACGCCATGAATGGTTTTTTTGAGTCCCTTCGCACTGAGGTGATGAAAAAGGGGGTTCATGTATTGGTGGTAGCGCCGGGTTTTACGGAATCCAACATACGGAATATTGCCTTGACTGCGGATGGTACTTCTCAGGGAGAGTCCCCTAGAGATGAAGCCAAAATGATGACTTCCCATGAAGTGGCTGAACATATTCTCAAAGCCACGATAAGGCGCAAAAGAGATATTGTTTTAACCCTTCAGGGTAAAATGGCTGTATTTCTGAATAAATGGATGCCGGGAATTCTCGACGGAATTGTCTATAATCAGATGGCCAAAGAAAAAGACTCTCCTTTTAAATAGATGCCCGAATCCGTTTTTCAAACTTACCTTCATCGGCTCAATGACCTGTCTACCAAAAACAGGCTTTTGTATTTGCCCCGATTGGAAGGGTTTGGATTGGTGGATGTACTGGATTTTGATTTTTTGACGGGATATCCTGCCTTTGAAATCATCCGACAATTGATTCAAGGGAAAAGGGAAATCAACCTGATTCCTGAGCTTGATCCCAGGTTGGGAGAGTCCAACCAACTTTCCAAACGATTGGGAAGATTGGCAGCCCGAGATCAGTTGACCCAAGAGGAAACAGGAGAGCAGAGTTTGTATTTGACTTGGTTGTTTGCTGAGGGAAAACTTCCAAATGGCCAGGTTCTAAGATCGCCGTTGTTGTTGAAGCCGATCTCTTTAATCCGAAAAAAGGGGAATTGGATCATGGAGTCCAAAGAGCCATGGCAGTGGAATTCTGCCTTTTTGTTGGCTTGGAGACATGCTGTGAAAACTTCTTCAGAAAGCTTGGCACCGAACGAAATGCTGGAAGATCTTTCTTCGGATGCCACCGAATTCAGAACCCAGCTAAGTGCCCTTATTCAGAATTCTTTTTCCATTCAGGTTCAGTCCAATATTTTCGAGGACCAGATTTTACCTTTTCCCAATACCCAGATTTCTTTGGATCAGGAGCGGATGGAAGAGGGGAGAATGGTCGTAAAGCCTTATGCAGTTTTGGGTCAATTTGCCCAAAAGTCAAGCTTTCTGTTTTCGGATTACGAGGAACTGATGGAAGTCTACCCCGAGAAAAGTCTGGAAGATTTATTCCAGTCCTATTTCAGTGCAGCATCGGAAGTAAGTCTAATCCGGGAGGAAAATCTGTTTCCGGTTTTTCCTTTGGATGCCTCTCAGGAAAGTGTCCTGAAAAAAGTCCGGCAGGGTAAAAGTTTGGTTGTGGAAGGCCCTCCGGGAACAGGAAAGTCCCAGCTGATTGCCAATTTGGTTTCGGATTTTATAGCCCGAGGGAAAAAAGTGCTGGTGGTTTCTCAGAAAAGAGCCGCATTGGATGTGGTATATGAGCGAATGGCTCAAAAAGGTTTTGGAGATTTTTTGGCCTTGGTACATGACTTTCAAGGAGATCAAAAGCTGCTTTTTGAGAAAATTAGAAAGCAAATAGAAGCGATTGAGGATTATCAGGAGCAAAATCGGGGATTAGACTCCATGCAATTGGAACGGGAGATTTCCTTGCTATCCAGAAGTATTGCCAGGCTGGAGGAAAAGTTTGAAGGATTTCGAGAGGCGCTTTTTGACGATCAGCCAGCGGGAGTTCCGGTCAAAGTCATGTACTTGAATGCCAAATTGGAAAATCCTGCCCTCAAATCATCCGATCTCCTCCAGCTCAATTTTGAGGAGGCTAGAAAATTTGAGCGGGATTTTGAGGTTTTTGCCAAATACCAGGAAAAGTTCTCAAAAAGCTTTTGGGCCGAACGAATTTCATTTTCCAAGCTAAAGCCAAGCGATTTTTCTCAAGTTGGGAAAGCTTTGAAAGAGCTGGAAGAATGGAGGAACAAAATTCAAGGGAAATATTATACGGAGCGTTTTTTACCTGTTTTGAATAACCTTTTTCAAAGCCAAGAATTACTTATGAGGCTAAAAACATTTCTTTCCTATTGGCAAAACCAAGAGATTCCAACCGCAGGAATTCAGCTCATTTTTTCCAAAAAAGAAAGGAAAAAATTACGTGCTTTCCGCAAGTTTCTCCAGCGTGCAGTTGAAGAAGAGCAAGGGTTTCGATTTGACTTTCAGGGTGAATTGAAGTCAATCCTAGCCGAGGTGGTAAATGCTTTGCCCAATTCCCAAACGATCTGGGGGCGAATTCAATGGCCCTGGAATAAAGGACGTTTTCCAAAATTGGCCGAGCTGTTAAATCAATACCAGCTCAAATTTCAGGAAAGTGATTTGCTTGAAATTCAGGATGAACTCCAGTCAAGACTTGTACTTCAGGACGAGTTTGAATTCATGGAAAAACCTGCTCAAATCCCTTGGACCGGAAATTTTTCTGAGGATTTAAGAATGTTGGAAGCTTACTGGGGGGTAGTGGATTCTTGGGATGAGGCTCAGGAAATTCATACCCTTCTGGATTGGGAATCCATGAGTCCGGTTCAATTTGAACAAGCATTTAAAGAGTCCTTGGCGCTGATGGATAATCTAGCACATGAGCTAGTGGGTTTCCAAACGTATTTTTCTCCCAATCAAATCCGTCCGGTTTTTGAAGAGGGTTTAGAAAAGCTAATCCCTGACAATCCCTTGAATTGGAATCCTTTGTTTTCCGAGTTGGGAGACTTTGATCGGTTTTTGGATCAATGGAAATTTCAGGAGTTGGGAAAGAAGCTGTGGAAGGAATTTGAGGGGATGGGATCTCAAATGCAGGCTTTTTGGAATGGATGGAATCTGGCTTGGATTGAAGAAATCGAGCGGAGAAATCCTGTGCTCGGGGAAGCGGGCAGCTTGAATTTTGCCCGGGAAATGGAGGAGTTGAAGCAAGCGATTTTAGAGAAAAGGAAGAATTCCGGGCTGATGGCCCTGCTTCGTTTGCGAGAGCAAGTCAGTGAGGGATTGGAATATAATCGTCTCGGGAACAGGTTGACTTACCGTGAACTTCATCATCAGGTTTCCAAAAAGCGTCAGCGCTGGGCCATCCGAAAAATGGTTCAGGAATTTGAGGAGGAGATTTTCCGGGTTTTACCCTGCTGGTTGGGAAGTCCAGAGACCGTTTCTGCCGTCTTCCCGGTTCAAGCTTGCTTTGATTTGGTGATTTTTGACGAAGCTTCCCAATGCCCTGTAGAGCGGGGGTTGCCGGCCATGCTTCGGGGCAAACAAGTGGTCGTGGCTGGGGATTCCAAGCAGTTGAGGCCTTCGGATTTTTATCAGGTAAAATGGGAAAGCGAGGAAGAAGGAATGGACTACGAAGCTGAATCCTTGTTGGAATTGGCGGGATTTTATTTTGAGAAAACATGGCTAAAAGGTCATTATCGCTCTGCAGATCCGGCTCTGATTCACTTTTCAAACAGTCAATTCTATGGAGGAAAATTGGAAACTCTTCCGGAATACTCCTTGAGTCTAACCGGAGTTTCTCCTTTTTTCTGGGAAAAGGTCGAAGGGATTTGGGAAAATCAGGCCAATCGGTTGGAAGCTGAGGCGGTTTTGGAAAAGGTGAAGAAAATTCATCTAGAAAGTCCCCATGATACGGTGGGTGTGGTGACCGGGAATTATTTTCAGATGGAGTTGATTCAGGAGCTACTTTGGAAGACAGGGATTCAGGATTCCTTTTATAAGGTAAGAAATATTGAAAATGTCCAGGGGGATGAGTTTGATCAGGTGATTCTTTCTTTGGGTTACGCCTCAAATCGGGAAGGGAAATTGGTGACTAATTTTGGGCTATTGGGGAAATCCGGGGCAGAAAACCGATTGAACGTAGCCATCACTCGAGCCAGGAAAAAGTATCATGTGATATCCTCCATCGACCCAGAAGATTTTCGTCCGGGTCAAGTGCAAAATCCAGGTTTGGCTTTACTTCGGGAATTTTTGGTATTCGTTCGTACCCAAAGTAAACAGCGGGATATTCCTGCTCCTGAAGTGATTAGCCCCGAATTTGAAATTTCCTGGAGTTTGAAAAACAGCTTACTTCTATCCGATTCAAACTTTTCCAGACAAATCCCTTCCTCGGTGATGGATTTGTTGTGGTCCGATAATTCAGAAAGCCACGCTGTATTGACGGATGACCAGCGCTTTTTCAATGCCTCCAGTGCAAAAGCAGCCATCGCCTATCATCCGATTTTGTTAGAGCAGAAAGGTTGGCAATGGGTGTGGAAGTGGAGTAGGGGGAATTTGTTAAAGAATTAGGAATTAGGAATTAGGAATTAGGAATTAGGAATTAGGAATTAGGAATTATATTTTTACATGATATATCATTCATTAACCATTTTTTAATTTAATAATGAGTGAATAATCATTTATTATTTTAACTCTCAAATCTCAAATCTCAAATCTCAAAACTCAAAATTATTTTTTGTATGAAAATTCATTCCTTATGATTAAATTTGAGTAATAATGAATGAATAATAAGTCATGGAAATTGTTCGGCTTTCGGATTCTGCCATTCTCCAAATGATTGGGGACTTCATCAAAAAGAAAAG
>JAJLJS010000327.1:0-26908 GCA_033844545.1 Cyclobacteriaceae bacterium
ACCCCGCCCATCCTTCACGGTCCAAGCTTCGATACTGAATCGCTTCGGCTAGGTGCTCGACCTTGATCGCTTCGCTTCCGGCGATATCTGCAATGGTTCGTGCCACTTTCAGGATGCGGTCATAGGCTCTTGCAGAAAGGCCCAGGCGCTCCATGGCAGTTTTCAGCAGGGCTTTTCCCGCTTCGTTGATTTGGCAGACTTCCTTGACTATATGGGATGGCATCATCGCATTGCAGAACACATCCGGATGATTTTCGAATCTGGCCTTTTGGCGCTCCCGGCCTTGAATCACCCGTTCCCGGATGGTCTTGCTGGGCTCGGTTTTACGGGTGGAGGTCATCTCGTCAAATTTGACCGGAGTCACTTCCACATGCAGGTCAATTCGGTCAAGGAGAGGACCGCTGACTTTGTTCAGGTAGCGCTGTACGATGCCCGGACCGCAGACACATTCCTTTTCGGGATGGTTGTAGTACCCGCAAGGGCAGGGGTTCATGCTGGCGATCAGCATAAAGTTGGCCGGATAGTCCACGGAGACTTTCGCTCGGGAGATGGTGACTTTACGCTCTTCCAAAGGTTGGCGCATCACTTCCAGGACGGTGCGTTTGAACTCTGGAAGTTCGTCCAGAAACAAGACCCCGTTGTGAGCCAAGGAAATTTCTCCCGGTTGGGGATTTCCTCCTCCGCCAACCAAGGCCACGTCACTGATTGTATGATGCGGACTTCGGAAAGGACGTTGGGCTAAAAGGGAGGCATTCTTTCCCAGTTTTCCCGCCACGGAATGAATCTTGGTGGTCTCCAAGGCTTCTTGTAGGGAAAGAGGAGGAAGGATGGAAGGCAGGCGCTTGGCCAGCATGGTTTTTCCTGCTCCGGGAGGTCCGATCATGATCACATTGTGTCCCCCCGCGGCGGCGATTTCCATAGCCCGTTTTATATTTTCCTGGCCCTGCACATCGGCAAAATCAAACTCGTTATCCTCCAGAGAATGGTAAAAAATCTCCCGGGTATCGGTGATCATGGGTTCGATGGCCAGATTTCCCTGAAGAAATTCTACCGCCTGGTCCAAAGTTTCTACCCCGATAATGTCGATATTATTGACAATAGAGGCTTCTTTGGCATTTTCCAAGGGAAGGATAAAACCTTTGAATCCCCGTTTTCGAGCTTCAATGGCTATTGGCAAGACTCCTTTGATCGGGCGAAGATTGCCGTCCAGAGAAAGCTCTCCCATTATCACATAGCGCTCCAGTTCAGGAAAACTCACCTGCTCGGATGCCTGCAAAATCCCCATCGCAATGGGCAGGTCATAGGCAGAACCTTCTTTTCGGATATCGGCCGGGGCGAGATTGATGACTACTTTTTGCCGGGGCATCCGGAAATTGAAATATTTCAGAGCGGACTCGACCCTTTGCTGGGATTCTTTGACGGCAGAGTCGGGGAGGCCGACCATGAAAAAGCTCGTGCCTTGTCCTACGTTGACTTCGATGGTGATCAGGTTGGCATCCACACCGGACACCGCGCTCCCAAAAGTTTTTGCTACCATGGCTGAAATGAAAAAAGGAAACCTGTTTGGCTTCCTTAATATACTCGTTTATAAACTTTGTTTTTTATTGATCGGTGAAATTTTGTCTGGGTTTGATGGCTCCCGGAGTTTCCTCCTGATTTTTCTGAGGAACAGGCTTCTCTTTGGGAGAAGTTTTAGGATGGTCCAAGTCGTATAGCTTGGCTTTCACCGCATTCATTTCCTCTTCCATTTTCTTGATTTTTCCATTCAAGCCGCTAGTATACATCGATACCGATCCCCATGCGGCCAAGAAAATAAAGGATCCAGTTAGGAAAACTTTCACCAAAGAATCTGAGGTCAATGGATCCATTCCAAACATTCCACCCAGAGTATCGAAGAAAATAAAAAACATTAGGTACAACAGAAAGAAAAGCAATAAGGCCAGTTGCAGGTATTGGGCTATCTTTTTCATAAAATCAAAACTAAAGTGTTTACTAAGTTATTATACCGATTGAATAGAAGAAAGTTTTTGATATAGTCCTTCAGACACCATGAGTTCGGCATGAGAGCCTCTTTGGACGATCTTTCCTTTTTCGATCACCAAAATCTCATCTGCATGCTGGATGGTACTCAAGCGGTGAGCAATTACCAAAGTTGTCCGATTGTTCATCAGCTTGGTCAGAGCTTCCTGTACCAATAGTTCGGATTCTGAATCCAAAGCCGATGTAGCTTCATCCAAGATCAAAATCGGAGGGTTTTTGAGCACGGCTCGGGCGATACTGAGCCTTTGCCTTTGCCCTCCGGAAAGCTTGGAACCCCGGTCCCCGATGTTGGTCTCATAGCCGTTTTCCAGTTGGGAAATGAAGGCATGGGCATTCGCAATTTTGGCCGCCTCGATCACTTGAGCCTCCGTGGCACTTTCAATTCCAAAGGCAATATTGTTAAAAACGGTGTCATTGAAAAGAATGGATTCCTGGGTAACGATGCCCATCAGACTTCTCAGGTCTGCAGTGGAAAACTCCTTGAGATCTGTGCCATCCAAGAGGATTTGACCTTCCGTGGGATCATAAAATCTGGGCACCAAGTCGGCCAAGGTGGATTTCCCACCTCCGGAAGGTCCCACTAAGGCGATGGTTTTTCCTTTTTCCAGGGAAAAATTGATGTCCCGAAGCACCAGTTGGTCTTCGTAGGCAAAACTCACCTGCTGGAATTCAATGCTTTTCTCAAAAGAATTCAAGGTCTTCGGAGCGGAAGGGGAGGAGATTTTAGCAGGAGTATCAACAACCTGAAAGATCCTTTCAGCGGATGCAATTCCCCGCTGAATACTGCTTGCTGCTCTGGAAATCTCTTTGGCAGGATTGAGTACCTGGGTGAAAATGATGATATAAGTAATGAAATCGGAAGCGCCTAAGCTTGACTCTCCACTCAACACCAAACTCCCGCCGTAGACCAATATCCCGGCGACTACCGACACCCCTAAAAACTGGGAGACCGGTGAAGCCAATTCGTTTTTTCGGGCCATATTCACATTCACCGCGGAATAATAGTCCGTCTCTCCGTCAAACTTCCTTTTGACAAATCCTTCCGCATTGAAGGCCTTGACTACCCGCATTCCTCCCAGTGTTTCTTCCAAAATATTCACAATCCTTCCTAGAGATTCCTGGCTTTGGACGGCTCTTCTTTTCAATCTTTTGGTGATTCCACCGATGATCGCTCCCGAAATCGGGATGATCAGAATGGTGAAAAGCGTCAGCTTAACAGACATGAAAAACAGAACGGCAAAATATAAAATGATCGTGGCAGGCTCCCTGAAAACCACTCTCAGGGATTGTACGATGCTGTTTTCCACTTCCTGAACATCGTTGGTCATCTTGGACATGAGGTCACCTTTCCGCTCATTGGAGAAATAACCGATATGCAGCTGGCTAACTTTGTCGAAAATGTCCATGCGCATGCCTTTGATGACCATAGCCCGGACCTTGGCCAAAACCACACCCGAGAGGTAGGTAAACAGGTTGGACAGGAAAACGGAAATGACAATGATGATGCAGACAAATACCAGCGTGCCCATTTTCCCATACAAATCCTGAACACGAAGAAATTGGTAATTAAAAAGTGAAGTAAAGTACTCCACCGTCAAGCTAAATTCCGGAAGAGAACGATATTTCTCAAGACTTTGGGGATCTACCTGCTCGAAAATCACATCGAAAAGCGGCTTGAGCAGGGTGAAGTTTAACAGCCCAAAAACGATCGACAAAAATGCATAAAGGATGTATATCGGAGCAAACTTGCTAAAAGGGCGGGCATAGGAAAGGATCCGAAGATAGGTTTTCATTCAGTCACCAGAGGGTAATTCGTTCGCAAGTTACGCAAAATAAACGGCGCAGGGTTTTTCTAATAATTGAAGTCAGGCCGGATAAAATTCCACCGGAAGCCCAAAGAAACAAATTGGCTGGTCTCCGGAGTAGTCAAGTCCGCTGCGGTTCTTCTTCTGAAATAATGCGAGGCATCGATGAAGAAATTGTGCCGAAGCATATAGGATGCGGTCAGGTTACTCTGAACGACTTGGTTTTCGATTCCCTGTCCGATATAATTTTCAAAAAGCCCAGTGGGGCTTCCCTCCAATCGATTTTTAAGCAAATCTCCTCCCCAATTGACCTCAGCACTTTCATCGGTTCCGAATAGCTGATAAAACCCAGTCAGGTTAATGTCCAGACGAGGGAGTGGCTGGTATCGGATGATCCCCACAAACTCCCGGAAATTAGCCCCTCTAGGATGGGTAAGGGGCGTTCTCCAGTTGGTATAGGATTGATAATCTACTTTTTCCTGGAAGGTATAAGGTCTGGCTTGGTTCCATTCCAGCTGAAAGTCCAGATTGGAAATTCCGAAGACATTGATGTATTTATAGCCGAGTTGCGCTCCGTATTTATTCCGTTTGGATCCTTTGCCGTCGATACCGAAGAATTCATTGAAGACAAACTCATCCAAGGCAAATTGCCCGTAAAGCTCCATTCCTGGCATGAAGATCCATTTCCCATCCAATCCAAGCATCACCTTGTCCGGAGTGCCTTGCTGCTGCTCTACCCAGCGTAGAAAAATGAAAGGATTGAAGTAGTTGAAATTGATTTTGTCAGTCATGATGGAGGAGAAAAAGCCAAAATTCATACTCTTTCCCACATTCATCCCGAGGCGGTTATAGGCAAAATATTTTTGGGGATATCGACCGTCAGTGGGCCTGCCACGGTTATAAAACACATCCGCCGTCATCTGAGTCCAAAGATTGGTGAGTTGGAATCTCCAAACCTTGGTGTTGAACTTCACAAACATGTAAGGATTGGAAAAGTCTGAAATTTCGAAAGACCGATATCCTTCTCCGGCAAAATTCCGGTCATGCCCGACCTGCACTTCAATATGTTTGGTGATTTGAAAGGCCACATGGCCCAAGGCAGAAAAGTAGCTGTATCCGGAGTCATTGTATTCTTTCCAAAATCCTTCTCCCGGCACGGCGCCGTTGTAGGACGCATAATTTTTCACCCAAGAAGGGAAATAGACTTCAGAGGTAGTCAGATAGGTGTAAAAACCGACTTTTTTATCCACAGAACCCCGGATGACCAATCCCCGGGAAAGCTGGGCGGGATTTCGGGAATTATCCGTTTCACTTCCACCGCTAAGGTAGATTACCGGGCTGAGGTGGATTCCAAAATCCTCTCCTTCGAAATAGGCAAAGTCACCGGGGCGTTGGTAAAGGGATTTGAGGAAGGGTTTTTTGGATTTGGGGATTGGTCTGGAAGAAAACTCCCAGGAATCCTGACTCAGATAATCCAAATTAAACCGATCAGCTTTGGACTCGATAAGATTTTGGTCTGCAGCCAGGCTGTCCAAAAAAGATGCGACCAAGTCCCTCCGGTAGGGTTTAAATCCCGTGTTGAAGCTGGGATTGGTTCTCTTTTGCAGGATTTCGTACCGGTCAATTTTGTGGTAATAATCGCGGTTGTATGGGATATAAGATCCTTGGGAGAGACTGATCTTCGGGGAAATACAACAAAGAAGGAATAAAAAGATCGCAGGAGCGTAATTATGGAATGAAAACCAGTTTAGATGCATATAGCTAAAATATAAAATTGAGTGGTGATTTCTGAAAATTGAATTTTTGTTTTCTCAAATCCGAGTCACATCCATTTAGCAGAGGGTTTTCAAAATAACAAAGTGTTAATCTGGGCAAAGGATGGTATTTTTATCTTTGAAAAAAACTTATGAAACTATGCGAATCATTTTTGTGACCCTGTTTTCTGCCCTGCTGATGAGCAGTTCATTGATGGCTCAGGAAAAAGCGGAGAAGCCGAAGCTAGTAGTTGGGATCATCGTGGATCAAATGCGTCAGGAATACCTTTACAGATTTCAGGAACGGTATACCGACAATGGATTCCGAAGATTTATCGATCAGGGATTTATGTTGACAAATGGACATTACAATTATATCCCAACTTTTACAGGCCCCGGTCATGCCTCAGTCTATACAGGGACCACACCGGCCACCCATGGGATTATCGGAAACAACTGGTATCACAAACTTTTGGGAAAAACAGTGTACTGCGCTGAAGATAGTACGGTGACCCAGGTAGGAGGAACTCCTGAAAATGGAAAAATCAGTCCGAGAAACCTTCTGACGACCACGATTTCTGACGAAATGCGATTTGCCACGGCCATGCGTTCCAAAACGGTGGGAATTGCCATCAAGGATCGAGGAGCCAGCTTACCGGCAGGCCATACCGGAGATGCCTATTGGTATGATGATGTCAACGGGGATTGGATGACATCTACGTTTTACTATGATTCCCTCCCGGGCTGGGTGAGTGAATTCAATGCCAAAAAACGTCCGGACCATTACCTAGGGATGACTTGGGAAACACTCTTTCCAATCAATACCTATGTCAACAGCCTTCCGGACAACAATGATTTTGAAGGGCCATTTATTGGAAAAGAAACACCAACCTTTCCCTATCAATTGGATACCCTTCGCCAGGCAAATGGAGGATATGGATTGATTGCTTCCACTCCGTTTGGCAATACCTTGACTTTGGAGTTTGCCCTTGCAGCCATTGAAGGGGAAAAACTAGGCCAAAGAGGAGTGACGGATATGCTGGCGGTGAGTTTCTCCAGTCCAGATTATATCGGACACAGGTTTGGTCCGTCCTCGGTAGAAGTGGAAGACAATTACCTGAGGCTGGACAGAGATTTGGCAAACCTTTTTGATTACTTGGACAAAACCTTGGGAAAAGACCAATACTTGGTTTTCCTTACGGCAGACCATGCGGTTGCCGAAGTCCCAGGCTATCTAGTGAGTGAAAATGCACCTGGTGGAAACTTTAACTACACTTCCGCCTTGGGCCAATTAAGAGGATACACCAATGCAAAATATGGGGAAGGAAATTGGATTTTGAATTTCTCCAATGAGCAGGTTTTCCTCAACAAAGATCTGGCTCAGGAAAAAAAGGTGGATTTTGAAATGCTTCAGCGGGATATTGCAGAATATGCGTTGAGGTTTAGAGGAGTCAAAGAAGCCTATACAGCTTCCGACCTTCGGTCCAGAGAGTTTACCAAAGGAAGAGCAGGGCTTTTGCAAATGGGATTTAATCACAAAGCCTCGGGGGACGTCCTCTTGGTATTAGAGTCTGGCTGGCTGGTAGGCGGGCAGCGCGGGACAACCCACGGCTCAGGATATACTTACGATACTCATGTTCCGATAGCCTTTTATGGATGGGGAGTAAAGCCGGGAAGAAGTGCCGTGTATACTTCCATTACGGACATCGCCCCGACTTTGGCAGTAATGCTTGGGGTTAAGTTCCCAAGTGGGGCAAATGGCCGTCCGATCACAGAGATTCTCGACTAAAAGCAAAAAAATCCCCGGGCTATCGGGGATTTTTTTTATTCTGTCCAGCTCATCGGATATTTTTCATCCACAAACTGAAGAGCCTCTGTGGTGATGTAGAGGGATTTGAAGGTGTCCAACATCACGGCATATTCATGGGTTTCTTTGGCACCGATAGATTTCTCCACTGTACCGGGATGCGGACCATGAGGCAAGCCGCCCATGTGGATCGTGAAGGAGCCCCGGTCTATTCCTTTTCGGCTCATAAACTCCCCTTCTGCGTAATATAATACCTCGTCCGAATCGATATTGCTGTGGTTGTAAGGGGCTGGGATCGACAAGGGATGGTAATCAAACAGTCTTGGCACAAAAGAACAAATCACAAATCCCCATGCTTGAAAGGTTTGATGAACCGGCGGCGGCTGATGGATTCTTCCGGTAATCGGTTCAAAATCATGAATTGAAAGTGCATAGGGGTACAAATACCCATCCCATCCCACAATATCCAAAGGACTATGCCCGTAGTGGTATTGATGGAGCATTCCCTGCTTTTTGATCTGAACCAAGTAGTCTCCAGGTTGATCTTCTATATGCAGTTCATGTGGTGGTCGGATGTCCCGTTCGCAATAGGGAGAGTGCTCCAGGAGCTGACCGACTTCATTTCTGTACCTTTTCACCGTCTCAATAGGGCCATGTGATTCGATGACCAGTAGGCGAAGCGGTCCTTCTTCTTTGAATTCAAATCTATAAATCGTCGTCCGGGGAATCACCACATAATCTCCTTTTCGAACCTCCAATTTTCCAAACTGGGAATACAGAACTCCTTCTCCATCGTGAATGTAGATAAGTTCATCCCCATCTGCATTTTTGAAGTAATAGTCCATCTTGCGCTGCTTTGGAGCGCAGATGCCCATCATCACATCACTGTTCATCATCAGCATTTTTCGGGCACTGAGATAGTCTTCCCCGGTGGTGTCCACGCCGGAGGTTTTGAGATGGGTTTGGTTAAGTCCATGTTCTTTGGCAGGCTCCCAAGAATAGGGCTTCGGAGTGCCGATGGACTTGACCGTATTGGGGTTGTAGATATGGTAAAGATTGGAGTAAATCCCCGAGAAGCCTTTTGAGCTTACCAGTTCTTCCTTGTAAAGACTACCGTCTGGTTGACGGAATTGGGTATGTCTTTTGGGAGGGATTTTGCCGAGTCTAAAGTAGTAGGCCATGATTTTGGGTTTAATTCAGAGTGCTAAAATACTATTTATCTGAAAGGAATAATTCCAATTAGCACCATTTACTGTTTCAACCCTAGGTCCTCGGTGAAAGTTTTGTAATTTTCCCTTAACTAAATCGACATGAAACCTTACCTGTTATCCCTGCCAATTCTTTTTATTTCTTTAAGTTCAATTGCTCAAAAGCCCCAGAAGGCAAAACTGATCTGGTCTGATGAGTTTAACCAAGACGGGCTTCCAGACTCCACCAAATGGAATTATGATGTCGGAGACCATGGCTGGGGAAACGAGGAATTCCAATATTATTCCAAAAATGACCCAAGAAACGCAAGGGTAGAGGATGGAACTTTGATTATCGAAGCGCATGCCGACTCTACCCGACCGAAGGGCTATACCTCGGCAAGATTGGTGACCCGGGGAAAGGCCGCTTGGGAATATGGGTATATCGAAATCCGGGCTAAACTGCCGGAAGGAGTCGGAAGTTGGCCTGCGATATGGATGTTGGCAGAGGAAAACAGACATGGAGGATGGCCCAAAAATGGGGAAATCGACATCATGGAGCACGTAGGCTTTGATCCGGGGGTTGTGCATGGAACAGTTCATACGGAGGCTTTCAACCATGTCAAAGGAACTCATAAAGGAGCTCAGACTTCAGTGCCTACGTTCAATACGGAATTTCATACCTATGCGATTGATTGGACTGCCGGCAAAATCGATTTTTATCGAGACGGAGAAAAGTATTTCACTTTTGAAAATACCGGAGGGGACTATCAAGAATGGCCTTTTGACCAACCCTTCCACTTAATCCTAAATATTGCCGTAGGGGGAGGCTGGGGTGGACAAAAAGGCGTGGATCCTTCGGTCTGGCCTCAGCGGATGGTGGTGGATTACGTGAGAGTGTACGACAGAATGCCTCGGAAGAAGTGAGAAAACCTGGAAAATGAGTTCAATCTTTGGAAAGTAGTAAGATGTATTTTATCTAGTATTCTCCTTTTAGTTTGTAATACTTAAATCATGGAAGATTCTTTTGTAAAGAGACGAAAAGTAAGGGCCTTGATCATCATTGGGGTATTGCTGCTTATGCTGTATGGGAAAAACCTACTGGAGCGAAGGTCATTTCGTCAGATCAGTAGCACCTTTACCGAAGTTTACAATGACCGCTTGGTGGTAGAAGGGTATATTTTTTCCATCTCCGAACATCTCTTTTATATCCAAAAGTTGATCGACCATTGTGACTTGAACTATGATTATTCCAAGGTAATCAATGAGATATCCGATCATGAGAAAGAAATTTTACGGATAATAACCGAGTTTGAGGAAACCAACCTCACAGATCAGGAGGCTGTATATCTTTCGGATTTCAAAAAGATCATTGAAGTGGATCTTAATATCAAAAGCTATGACCTGATTTTTTCAGATTCTACCGGAGTCAATCGGGAAAGCGTCAAAGAATACGATAAAAAAATCAGCAGGGCCAGAAAGGATCTGGAAGATCTGAGCAGGATTCAGCTGGAGGAAGGGGAAAAGTTAACCAGCAAGGCAAAAGTATTGATCAACCGATCCCAGATCTGGGCTCAGTTTGAGGTAGCCTTGCTGATTATCCTGGTACTTGTGATGTTTTTGATGATTTTCAGAAAAACATCCCGAAATGAAGGAATGATTTAGAATTCCAAAGCTGCCAAATACTTTGCGTTTGCCTCGGCGGCTTCCAGAGGAGTTCCGCTTGGGAATCTTTCCTGCTCCACAATGAAGTATTCCATGCCCAGAGCTTGGGTGCTTTTGATTAAATCCGCATACGGAATTTCCCCTTTTCCCAACTGGACACCTCTTTGGTGCGGATCACCGGCGCCGGCTTCGGCATCTTTCACATGGCAAAGTCTGAATCTTCCGGGGTACTTTGCGATATATTCTCCCGGATTGACATTGGCCACATGCGCCCAATATATGTCCAGCTCAAAATCCACCAAAGCTGGGTCCGTCTCGTTCATCAACACATCCTGGGGGAGCTGCCCTTCCAATTCCACAAAAGTGTAGTCATGGTTATGGTAAGCGAATTTGATCCCGAAGGAATTGAGTTTCGCGCCGATTTGATTGAATTCCGCGGCCTTGCTTTGGTAATCAGCGATGGATTTTTGGGGGCCTATCCAGGGGCAAATCAGGTACTTCATGCCTACCTTAGCTGCCAGTTCTGCCTGAGCTTCAAGATTCTCGAATACATTGCAATGAGAAGCAATCATTTGGGTATTAGCCTCTCCCATCAAGGTAGTAAACTCCTCCGGTTGGAGGCCCCAAAGAATTCCTTGGCCGCCATCATAACCTTCCAGTTGCTGGTACCCAAATCCTCCAAGAGACTTGATGGTCGCAACAGGGTCTTGGGCCATGTCTTCTTTGACAGAATACAGTTGAATGCCAAATTTTTCGAGTTTGGACTTTGTTTCAGCCGCGGTTTCCCCTTCGGAGTTTTTGGAAGGAGTGCAAAACTGAAGCGGCATAAAGGCTGCTCCCAATCCCAGTAGGGTGGAGGATTGGATGAATTTTCTCCGTTGATTTTTCATACACTTAATTTAAAATAAAAAGCCTGTCCCAGATCAGGACAGGCTCTAAAAGACTGGATTTTCTTTTATAGGGCGTAAGCTTTATCCCCTTTTTTGTAATCAATACATCCTTCGTATCGGCCGGGTACCTCGATGAAGTTCAAGGCCTGGGTCGCTCCGATTTCGCTGGTAAAATATCCCAAAACGGTTAAGTCTCTGAGCATATTGATGACGATGGGCTGACGCGCCTCACCGCTGGCGTGGAATTGTTCGTGGAGACCATTCAAGTAGGCCAATCTGTCTTCCGCACTGGCCTCCATAAAGTCGGTGCCTTTTTGCGTTTTGAATTCCTTCCGGATCATATTTAAGCCATCGATGAAGGCTTGCTGTTGTTCTGCATCATAGCAGTCTTTGACCATCATTTGGATAAACTCACCGATTTTGGTGGCTTTAGCCCCTGGAGTGTCGGTAGTCGGAATGATTGTTTCTCCGATTTCATCCAGAAATGCCAAATCTTCCGGAGTAAAATTCAAATCTTTGATCTGATGATCAGGAGCACATCCTGTCAAAAGGGCAGTGGCACCGATCATCGTACCTCCCATCATCAAGGCGACACTTTTTAAAGCGTCTCTTCTGTTCATAGTAGTCATATCTTTCGGGATTAGAGGTTTTGCTTTTTAAGTTCTTCCACGGCAAAGCTTGCTGCTCTAGCAGTCAGAGCCATGTAGGTCAGGGAAGGGTTTTGGGCGGCGGCGGAGGTCATGCATGCACCGTCTGTGACGAATACGTTTTTGGCATCCCAAACTTGATTATTGCCGTTGAGCACGGAGGTTTTGGGATCCCTACCCATTCTTGCAGTTCCCATTTCGTGGATGCCTTGTCCGAAGATATACCCATTGTCATAGGTCCTGACATTTTTAAATCCTGCCACTTCCAGCATTTCGGCAGCATCAGCCATCATGTCTTTTCGCATGTTTAGCTCATTTTCTTTGATCTCAGCACTCATGACAAGGGCTTCCATTCCCCACTTGTCTTTCACCGTATCGCTCAAACGGATGTGGTTTTCATGGTAAGGGAGGATTTCTCCAAAAGCCGTGATCCCCATACTCCATGGTCCTGGTTCAGTCAAGGCATCTTTCATCGGTGCTCCAAAGCCCAATTCTGCAACATCACGGCTCCAGCCACTTCGGCTGGCTCCGCCTTGATAGCCAAAGCCTCGCAGATAGTCTCTCTTTTCGCCATTGAGATTTCTGAATCTTGGAATGTAAAGACCCGTTGGTCTTCGGCCAAAGTAATATTTGTCCTCGAAACCTTCATAGGTGCCTGCTGCACCCAATCTGAAGTGGTGATCCATCACATTGTGTCCCAATTCTCCAGAGCTGGAACCGAGTCCTCCAGGCCAGATGTCCGTGGCGGATCGCATGAGGATGGCTGTGGAATTGAAAGCCGACGCGCAGAGGAAGATAATTTTCGCATCGAATTCGATCGTCTGATTGGTTTGACCATCGATGATTTCTACTCCGGTAGCCTTTTGGGTGTCTTTGTCATAGATCAGTCTTCGAACGATTGACCAAGGTCTCAGGGTCAAATTTCCAGTAGCCTTAGCAGCTGGAAGGGTAGAGGCCTGGGTACTGAAATACCCTCCAAAAGGACAGCCCAGGGAACACTTGTTCCGGTATTGGCAACCTGGTCTTCCGGGTAGCGGTTGGGTAATGTTTGCAGGACGACCAATGGTCCAAGTCCGTGCACCTTTATAATGTTCTTTGATTTTGGCAGCTCCTGCTTCTTCTACACAGTTCATCGGCATCGGTGGCTGAAACTCCCCGTCAGGAAGAATTTCCAATCCGTCTTTGGAGCCGGATACTCCGATGAATTTCTCTACATAGCTGTACCAAGGAGCGATGTCATTGTATCGGATAGGCCAATCGACTGCGATACCTTCTTTTGCATTTGCCTCAAAGTCAATATTTGCCCATCGGTAAGACTGTCTTCCCCAGAGCAGAGACCTACCTCCGACCTGATAGCCTCTAAACCAAGTAAAAGGTTTTTCCTCCACATAAGGGGAGTCAGTTTCGTGAGCCCACCAATCAAGGTTAAGTTCGTTTAAAACATAATCCCTTCTTAAGTTGGGGTGATTTTCCAATTGTTCCTGAGTTCTTCGGCCTCGATGAGGCACTTCCCATGGAGGAAGAGTGGCAGTTTTATAGTCTTTCACATGCTCGACCATCGGGCCCCTCTCCAGAAGCAATACTTTCAGCCCCTTTTCTGTCAACTCTTTCGCGGCCCATCCGCCGCTGATCCCTGACCCAACTACGATTGCGTCATATGATTCATTTGCCATAATTATGGTATTTTGGTTTAATTAGTTACACATCACAAACCTGCACCGCGTGACCGAGAGCAGCGATTTTATCCTCACCTTTGGGGATGAATTCATGGGACACATATCCCTTGAACCCTGTGTCTACGATGGCCTGCATGATCGGAGGATAGTAGATTTCCTGATTTTCATCCAAGTCATTTCTCCCAGGGTTACCTGCCGTGTGGTAGTGGCCAAAATACTGGTGATTGTTTCGAATCGACCGTATAATGTCCCCTTCATCAATCTGCATATGATAAATATCAAAAAGCAGCTTAAAGTTTTCGCTGGAGATTCTTTTGCAAAGCTCAACACCCCAGGCGGATTTATCACACATGTAATCTTTGTGGTCTACCCTGCTGTTGAGAAGTTCCATCTGAATGATTACTCCATGTTTTTCGGCAGTGGAAAGAATCTTTTTGATGCCGATTTCACAGTTTTTCAGGCCGGTTTCGTCGTCCATTCCTCTTCGGTTTCCTGAAAAGGCGATGATATTTTTATATCCTGATTTTTGTACCAATGGGATTACTTCCTTGTAGTTTTTCTCGAGTTGGTCGTGAAATTTAGGGTCATTGAATCCATCCGGAATCCCCAACTCAGCACCGTTGCACATAGAGCAATGGATATCGTATTTTTTTAGCGTTTCCCAATTGTTTGGGCCGATGAGGTCGATAGCGCCGACACCTACGCTTTTGATATTTTGGCAAAGTTGCTCCAAAGAAAGCGGTCTCATGGACCAAGCACAGACTCCATGGTTGATATTGCCTTTTAGTGGGAAGGGAGATTTTTCTTTCCAATCAAAAGAAGAAAGTGTGCTCATCGCAGCTCCACCCAAAGCGAGCTTTTTAAAGGCTGAGCGTCTTCCTGAATTGAATTCCATCGGTTATTTAGGGTTAAGGTTGTGGTTTGATTTTTTCACTTTTGAAAAAGGAGATGAAAAATAGCAAAACCAAAATGGAAATCCCAGAAGGAATTATCCAAATTGACATCCAGTCGTGATTTCCATCGGCATCCAAAAAGTAATTGGAAATTTGTCCTGCTGCCCAAAACCCGATCAGCATCCCAATTCCATAAGTGGCTAAGGTAATTAATCCCTGTGCTGAGGATTTGTATTTGGCTCCGGCATGAGCATCCGTGTAGATCTGTCCGCTGACAAAGAAGAAATCGTAGCAGATTCCATGCAAGGCAATGCCAACCAGAAGCATCCATACGCCTTCGTCAGCATCTCCGAATGAGAAGAAAACATACCGTAAGGCCCAGGCCATCATGGCAACAATCAGGGTGTTTTTGATGCCAAATCGGGTAAAGAAAACCGGTAATGCCAGCATGAACACCACTTCGGAAATTTGTCCGATGGTCATCTTCCCGGTAGAATTTTCGACACCGATCTCAGTCAGAAACGGACTTGCATTTTGGTAGTAAAACGCCAAAGGGATACAGACCAAAATGGAGGAGAGAAAAAATATTGAATAGTTTTTATGCTTGAGTAAGGAAAGTGCGTCCAATCCTAAAGCTTCGTAAAGATTGAATTTTCCCTTGGTTTGGGCTTGAGGAGGTGTGGACGGAAGCGTAAAGCTGTAGATGCCCAGTGCGAGCGAAACCATGGAGGCCATGATCCAGGTGTTTTTCAGCAGACCTTCAGCCAGTCCAGATTGGCTGTCCCAGGATAGATAGGAGATCAGTAGTCCTGCTGCAATCCAACCAATGGTTCCCCATACCCGAATCACCGAAAATTCCTTTTCGGGATTTTTCATCTGGTTGAATGAAATGGAATTTACCAGGGCAAGAGTTGGCATGAACAGGATCATGTAGATCAGCAGGAAGGGGAAAAAGCTCCCAAAATCCACTGAATTGTAAAGCATGTACATCAATGCAGCACCGACAAGATGAATTACTCCAAGAATTTTCTGCGCCTGAAAATATCGGTCCGCTATCAGACCGACAATAAATGGAGCAATGATGGCTCCAAAAGACTGGGTGGAAAAGGCTAAGGAAATGTCCTGGTCTTTGGCTTGAAGGTTATTTCCAAGAAAAGTGCCCATGGTCACATACCAAGACCCCCAGACAAAAAACTCCATGAACATCATTAAGGAAAGTCGGGCTTTTAAAGTAAAATTCATCGAAGATTAGTTAGGGTGAATTGGTAAATTGTAGGTGGAAATTTAGAATTTGGGCTTTTTGCTGTATTTTAAGCATCTCCTTTGAAATTGTGAAAAAAGGAGCGAAAAAGTTTTGGCCAAACCATTCATAACCCAATGAAGCTATTGGTCATAACCCAATTCCTAACCCTCCATGAAACCTCGAAATTTCAAGGTGAAATCCAATCTTTTACTCAAAAAACCTAAACTTTTGACCTATGTCAACTGCTAAAAAACTAAAGCTAGGCCTCGTCGGTGGGGGCCCGGGTTCTTTCATCGGTGCCATTCACCTGAATGGAGCCCTGATGGATGGAATGTTTGAGCTTGTCTGTGGAGCTTTTAGCTCTAACCCCGCCAAATCCAAACAAAAAGGAGATGAACTCATGCTCGATCCTTCCAGAGTCTATGGAAGCTATGACGAGATGTTTGAAAAAGAATCCCAATTGCCGGAAGGCGTCCGGATTGATGTCGTGGCAATTGTCACTCCCAACAATGTCCATTTTGATCCTACGGTTAAAGCGCTGAAACATGGATTTCATGTGGCCTTGGATAAGCCCTTGACCTTGAATTATGCGGAAGCCAAGGAGCTTTACAAAATCGTATCCGCTTCTGACAGGAGATTTCTGCTGACACATACCTATACCGGATACCCAATGATCAAGCAAGCCAGGCAAATGATTATGGAAGGAACTATCGGAAAGGTTAGAAAAGTTTATGTGGAATATCCTCAAGGCTGGTTATACAAGCTTTTGGAATCTGAAAATAACAAACAGGCTGAATGGAGAACAGATCCTGCCCGAAACGGTCTGGCTGGCTGTATGGGGGATATTGGGACCCACGCCTTTAATATGGTAGAATATGTGACCGGGCTAAAAGTATCCCAAATCTGCGCGGATCTTTACATCAAAATTCCCGGAAGACCGATTGACGATGACGGCGTAGTATTGCTTCGATTCGACAATGGAGCCTCAGGGGTCTTGATGGCTTCCCAAACCGATACCGGGTGTGAAAACAACTTAAAGCTTCGGGTTTATGGAGAAAAGGGAGGCTTGGAATGGGAGCAGGAGCTCAACAATTCCCTCACTGTTCGCTATCCCAATGAGCCTGCGCGGATTTTCCGTGCTGGAACTGGTTACTTGGGTTCTTTGGCACAGGAAAACACCCGGACTCCAGCAGGCCATCCAGAGGGCTATGTAGAGGCTTTTGGAAATCTGTACCGCAATTTTGCCCGATGTATTTATGCGGATCGTGCAGGAGAAAAGCCGAAATGGGAATGGGAGGATTATCCCGGAATTGAAGATGGAATTCGGGGAATGGCTTTTATAGAGCATGTCCTCCGGAGCAATAGCTCTGAACAAAAATGGACTCCGTTCATTGTAGAAAAATAATAGAACTCAACTTATTCAAACCCAAAACCAATATGAAAACGATCAAAGGGCCAGCGATATTCTTGGCGCAGTTTGCTGATGATCAAGCACCTTTCAACAATCTTCCCAACATCACCAAGTATATGGCAGATTTGGGGTACAAGGCCGTCCAAATTCCCTCTTGGGATTCTAGGCTAATTGACTTGCAGAAAGCTGCAGAGAGTAAGTCCTACGCAGACGAAATCAAAGGGATTGTTGCAGAAGCAGGAATGGAGATTTCCGAGCTTTCCACTCACCTACAGGGGCAACTGGTGGCTGTTCATCCAGCCTACAATGAGCTTTTTGACGGCTTTGCTCCAGCTAACCTGAAAGGAGACCTGAAAGGCAAAACAGAATGGGCGACCCAGCAATTAAAATATGCTGCCAAAGCTTCTGCAAATCTTGGATTAAATGCACATGCTACTTTCTCAGGAGCATTGATGTGGCATACCGTCTATCCTTGGCCACAGCGACCTGCCGGGCTGGTAGAAACGGGCTTTACGGAATTGGCGAAGCGATGGACTCCGATTCTAGATGAGTTTGATAAATATGGAGTGGATGTGTGCTATGAGCTTCATCCCGGAGAGGATCTTCACGATGGAATTACCTTTGAAATGTTTTTGGATAAGGTAGGAGGGCACCAAAGGGCAAATATTTTGTATGATCCCAGTCACTTTGTGTTACAGTGCTTGGATTATTTGCAATTCATTGATTTTTATCACGACAGGATCAAAATGTTCCATGTCAAAGATGCTGAGTTTAATCCGACCGGAAAACAAGGTGTCTACGGAGGATTCCAAGGCTGGGTAGAGCGTGCCGGAAGATTCAGGTCTTTAGGTGACGGTCAAGTTGATTTTGCTGGTATATTTAGCAAACTTTCCCAGTACGATTTTAGTGGTTGGGCCGTTTTGGAATGGGAATGTGCCATAAAGCATCCCGAACAAGGGGCTGCAGAAGGCGCACCGTTTATTGCGGACCACATTATCCGAGTGACTGAAAAGGCCTTTGATGACTTTGCAGGAACTGGTGCTGACGAAGAGTTTAACAAAAAGATCTTAGGAATTTAAGTACCCAAAACAAATAAATTATGAAAATTACAAAACCATTAAACCTTGCGCTACTCGCAGCTATGGGCCTGACCTTTGCCTGCGGGGGAGGAGAAAAATCAGCGGAATCAACTACAGAAACAACAACTCCCGCTGCAGCTGCTCCAGCTCAAGAAGTCAGCTTGGAAGACAAGTACAAAGACAACCCCATTTACATCAAAGGACTGGAAAAAGTGAAAGGTTCTGACTGTACTTCTTGCCACATGGTCGAAAGAAAGATTGTAGGTCCTTCTTATGCAGATGTCGCGGCAAAATATGAGAACACCGAGGAAAACATTGCGATGCTGGCCAAAAAGGTCATTGAAGGTGGAGTTGGAGTGTGGGGTGAAGTTCCGATGCCTCCACACCCGGGATTGAGCGAGGAAGATGCGAAGGATATGGTAGCCTATGTTTTGTTGTTGAAAAAATAAGGAATGAACAAAAAGTATCTGGGTATAATAGCAGCGGCAGGGATTCTTGCCGCTTGCTCATCACCGAAAACAGAGGAGGCATCCGTGACTGATTCATTGGCAGTGGAAGCACCCGCAGAAGAATGGATTCCGCTTTTTGACGGTCAGACATTCAAAGGTTGGTCAAAATATGGAGGAGGAGAAGTTGGTAAGGCCTGGAAAATCGAAAACGGGGAAATCTATTTAGATGCAGCCAATAAAGATGGTTGGCAGACGGGTGATGGAGGCGATATCGTAACGGATGAGGAATTTGAAAACTTTCATTTCAAGTACGAGTGGAAAATTGCTCCCAACGGAAATAGCGGTGTGATTTTCTTGGTCCATGAGTCCCCAGAATATCCCTATCCTTGGCATACAGGCCCAGAAATGCAGGTCTTGGACAATGCAGGACATCCTGACGCAAAGATCATCAGCCATAGAGCTGGGGATTTATATGATCTGATTGTAAGCAGTGAGGAAACCGTCAAGCCCGCAGGAGAATGGAATCAAGCGGAGATCAAAATCGATCAAGGAAAACTGGATTTGTATCTAAATGGCGTTAATGTGGTGTCCACTCAGCTTTTTACTCCGGAATGGGAAGCCTTGATAGCGAAAAGCAAGTTTAAGGACATGCCAGGTTTCGGGAAATACAAAAAAGGAAAAATTGCGCTCCAGGATCATGGGGATGTAGTTCATTATAGGAATCTCATGATCAAAAAACTTTAAAAACAGAAAAGGCTCCATAGGGAGCCTTTTTTATTGCCGGGTGACTTTTTCTTTTTTGATGTAAGCAATCTGGTCTTTCCATTCTACCTCGTACCAGACATCCTTTGAGGAGCGGATTTTGACCCGATGGCCTGGTTCTACCATATCAATCAATTCTCCGCCAGCGGAAGGCTTGGAGACAATGTAGGTTGGGCTTCCGGTGACCAGTCCTGTATTTGGGCCCATCAAAAAATTATTGATCAGAAATATCAGGGTAATCAGCAATCCTGATGGCCAAAAGAATCTGACTTCTTTTTCACCTTTTGACCAAAGGAAAATTAGTGATACCACCAAAAAGAGGGAAAGGATCCCTACCACAATTTCTTTGTATTCCACCAAAAACAATACAAATCTCATTCCGTCGCTTACTTCATATCCAACCAATTCATTTTGGCCGGTTAAGCTTTTGATTTTGGTGATAGTTTGTGGATTTGGGCTCAGGTCATAATATTTACTCAAATACAAAGAGGCACTTTCCTTGTCTCCTATTCCCTCAGCAATGAAGGCCATTTTTAGAAGCATGGATGGGGAATAGATGCCGGATTGGTAATTTTCCTGGTAAATCTCCATGGCTTCTTTGTAGCTCCGCTGATTAAACAAAGAATCTGCTATCATAAGCTGAGGCACATCAGCCTGACAATGAATACTTTGTAAAAACAGGAAAAAAAATATAGAAAGTTTTGTGAGAAAGATTGATTTTAAGCTTTGCATTTAGAATTCAGAGTCATAAATTTGCAGTCCAATTACGGCAATGATCTAGCAAAAAGCAAGCTCAGGGAGTCAATTTGGAAGATTTAAGATTCCGTAGCTCAGCTGGTAGAGCAATACACTTTTAATGTATGGGCCCTGGGTTCGAGTCCCAGCGGGATCACAAGAATTAACTCGCAAGGAGTTAAGAAAAGTTTCGGGGTGTAGCGTAGCCCGGTATCGCGCCACATTTGGGATGTGGAGGTCGTAGGTTCGAATCCTGCCACCCCGACTTAAAAACTTAAAAGGAGGTCAAGGTTCTCCCGATAGCGATCGGGATGCCACTCCGACTTAATTTTATAGCTAGCAATAGTTATCCAGGTCCTGTAGCTCAACTGGATAGAGCAACTGCCTTCTAAGCAGTAGGTTTCAGGTTCGAGTCCTGACAGGATCACATTTTAGAGCGGAATTCGTTCCGCTTTTTAGTTTTAAATCATGGAAGGCAAAAGCGCTTTCAAAAGAATCAGATTCCGTAGCTCAGCTGGTAGAGCAATACACTTTTAATGTATGGGCCCTGGGTTCGAATCCCAGCGGGATCACCAAAGCAGACCGAGAGGTCTGCTTTTTGTGTTTTTGGCTAATTTCATGGTTGGTTGATTAGTTTCAACATCCATTTAAAGACTCCGCTTTGCTGATTTGTCCTTAAAAATTCAATGGATCCAAATGGTTGAAATGACCGTTTTGACGGATTCTGGCCCGAGCTTGCTCAGCAGCTTTCAACACAGGAATCATCCTTTTGAAATGGGTAATCAAAAATTCCGTTCTGGCTTTCTCGGATTCCATTTTTATCAATTCAAGTTCTTCCTCCAAGCTTAATCCCACTTTGTGCGCAAAAGTATAGGAGGTAAGGGTATCCATATGTATTTCCGGAGTGAAGTTGAGCAAGTGTAGCATTTCCTTGAGATAAAGAACATATTCATGTTGGAGAGGGGTAGGGATTCTCAGGTCATCTTTCAAGAACTCTACATCTCCTCCTGCATATTGTTTTCTATTCATGGGATTGTCAAAAGATTGGATTCGGAATACCCGCCTTCCTCTTGTTTTAATATCCAAGCGTCCATCTTCATATCGTTTATATACTTTTTCCAAAACGACCTCGGTACCATATCCGCTCAGCTTGTCGGTAAAAGTCAAGATTCCAAAGGGGAGGTTTTCTTTTTCAATATCTGCCAAAAGTTCTTTGTACCGAGGTTCGAAAATATGAAGGTTCAATTCCTCGTCCGGAAAAACCACCAGCTTTAGCGGGAATAAGGGAATATACATGGTTACTCATTTGGGTTCAATTAAAAATACGGATTACTCCCGGGAATAGATGACAAAAAAATAGCCCTGAATTTCTTCAGGGCTAATAGCTTATTTTTTGGCAATATAGGTCAAAAGATCGACCACCTTATTGGAATAACCCCATTCGTTGTCATACCAAGATACCACTTTTACGAAAGTATCCGAAAGCTGTATACCAGCCTCAGCATCGAATATGGAGGTCCTTGGATCACCGATAAAGTCATTGGAAACTACTGCGTCTTCCGTGTAGCCCAAAACACCTTTCATGGTAGTTTCGGATACTTCTTTCATTTTAGCACAGATTTCAGCGTACTTGGCAGGCTTTTTCAACCGTACTGTCAGGTCCACTACAGAGACATCTGGGGTAGGTACTCGGAAGGCCATACCGGTCAATTTGCCATTCAATTCAGGAATTACTTTTCCTACCGCCTTCGCTGCTCCGGTGGAGGAAGGGATAATGTTTTGTCCGGCTCCTCGTCCGCCTCTCCAGTCTTTGGCAGAAGGGCCGTCTACGGTCTTCTGCGTGGCTGTGGTCGCATGGACAGTGGTCATCAATCCTTCTTCTATCCCCCAGTTGTCGTTCAATACCTTTGCAATGGGAGCAAGGCAGTTAGTAGTACAAGATGCGTTGGACACAAACACCATGTCCGGAGTGTAAGCATCCTCATTTACACCCATCACGAACATTGGAGTGTCGTCCTTGGATGGAGCTGACATGATTACTTTTTTTGCACCGGCATCAATATGGCCTTGAGCAGTTTCTTTGGTCAAGAAGATACCGGTTGATTCGATGACATAATCCGCACCTACTTCACCCCACTTTAGGTTGGAAGGGCTTTTTTCAGCGGTAACTCGAATGGCATTTCCATTGACAATTAGATTTCCGTCTTTTACTTCCACAGTGCCTTTAAACTGTCCGTGGGTGGAGTCATATTTAAGCATGTAAGCCATGTAATCCACATCGATCAAGTCGTTGATGGCAACCACTTGTACATCGTCTCTTTCCTGCGTAACACGGAAAGCCAAACGTCCGATTCTTCCGAATCCGTTGATTCCTACTTTAATCTTGCTCATAAGTATTATTGATTTTGAGTATAGGTTTGATTTCAAAAACTGCCTCAGGAGACCGCTTTAGGTCAAAAGTTATCCGAGGGCAGGCTAAGTTATTACAAATAAATGGTCTCCCCAAACATCCGGACAATCCTAAAAATAGGAACTACCCAGATTCCTCTTTCAAACGATTTCGTGAATGAAAATTTCTATTTTGGCCTAAAGAAAGATAAAAACTTCTCCAATCGGGGATTTTTGAAAATAGAAAACAAGGCTTTTATGTTTGTAGATGCAATTCTGAAAGTAGCGGGCTTTACCCGTTCGATTCATTCGATTTCAAGAAATTTTGGCTCCCAAAAAGTGGATCGAGGGGCGGCTACCTTATTTTTCATCAATGATGAAGGATGGGCTCTTACCTGTAAACATGTGGCCCAGTGGATTTCTCAAGCAGAGGTGATCAACAAACGATTTGCTCAATACCAAAACGAATCTAGGGGGCTATCGACCAGTTTATCCAAAACTGTGGCCAACAAATTAGGGCTAAATGAGACACAAACCGGAGAAATGCGGATCACCTTCGTGGATTGCGTCAACCAGATCATGAATATCCGATTTTTTCTGCATCCTGAATATGATCTTGCGTTGATGAAATTTGAGGGGTTTACCAAAATGTCCACCACAGGTTTTCCGGTATTCAAAGAAAAGGACGAGGAGGTTCAGCCGGGACAAATGCTCTGTCGATTGGGTTTTCCGTTTCCGGAATTTTCAAATTTTCATTTAAATCTTGAAACAGACCAGTTGGAATGGATCAATTCCGGTCAGCCCAGGTCTCCACGATTTCCCATGGAGGGGATGATGACCCGATTTTTGGGGGACAATAATGGGAAGGTCTATGGAATCGAAATGAGTACGCCCGGATTGAGAGGGCAAAGTGGAGGACCGCTATTTGATGCTGATGGAATTATCGTAGGTATGCAAACCCGCACGAAGCATCTCCATTTGGGATTTGATATTGAAGACAAGGAAGTCATTGCCCATGGAAAAGTAAAAAAGATCAACGATTACGCTTTTATCCATCTTGGAGAGTGCATTCATGTTTCGATCTTGAAAGAATTTATGACTCAGCATGGGGTGAGTTTCCAAAAAGGATAAAAAAACCGGGCTGGTTTAGCCCGGTTTCCTGTTTTATGCCAGTTTCGCTAAAATCTCATTGAAAGTCTGACTTGGTCTCATCGCTTTGGAAGCTTTGGACTCATCAGGTCTGTAGTACCCTCCGATATCCACAGGAGTGCCCTGGGAACTGTTGTATTCTTCTACAATCTTGGCTTCGTTTTCCTTCATGGCTTTTGCCAAAGGGGCAAATTTTGTGGCCAAAGCAGCATCTTTGGTTTGCTTCGCCAATTCCTCAGCCCAATACATCGCCAGGTAGAAGTGCCCTCCCCGGTTGTCCAGCTTGCCCACTACCCGGGCAGGAGATTTGTCTTCTTCCAGCCATCTTCCGGTGGCATTGTCCAAAGTTTCACCCAATAGGATAGCGGTGGTATTGTCAAAGGTCTGGCCCAAATGTTCCAATGAAACTGCCAAGGCTAAAAATTCGCCCAAGGAATCCCATCGCAGGTGTCCTTCTTGGGTGAATTGTTCCACGTGCTTAGGGGCAGATCCACCCGCGCCGGTTTCAAACAAACCTCCTCCATTCATCAAAGGAACGATAGAAAGCATTTTGGCAGAAGTTCCTACTTCCAAGATTGGGAACAAGTCGGTCAGGTAATCTCTCAGCACGTTTCCGGTCACTGAGATAGTGTCTTTTCCTTCTTTGATTCTCTGGCAGGAAAACAAAGTAGCTTCCACAGGAGTCATGATGTGGATCTCCAGGTCGGAAGTGTCATGGTTTGGAAGGTACTTGTTTACTTTTTTAATCAATTCAGCATCGTGTGCTCTGTTTTTGTCCAACCAGAAAACTGCTGGGGTATTGGACAACCTGGCTCGGGTAACGGCAAGTTTTACCCAGTCCTGAATCGGTGCATCTTTTGTTTGGCACATTCTCCAGATATCTCCTGCTTCCACTTCGTGGGAGATCAGAACTTTTCCGTCAGCATCCACCACGTTTACTTTCCCGGCAAAAGGAATTTGAAAAGTCTTGTCGTGAGAACCATATTCCTCTGCCTTTTGAGCCATCAGTCCCACATTGGGCACGGATCCCATGGTTGCTGGATCGAATGCTCCATTGGATTTGCAGAAATCAATCACTGCTTGGTATACCCCAGCATAAGATCTGTCCGGAATCACGGCTTTGGTGTCTTGAAGTTTTCCGGCTTTGTTCCACATTTGCCCTGAGCTTCGGATCATTGCAGGCATCGAGGCATCGATGATTACATCGCTGGGAACATGGAGATTGGTGATACCTTTGTCAGAATTGACCATGGCCAAGTCTGGACTCTCAGCGTAGCAGGCGTCAATGTCAGCGAGGATTTGGGCTTTTTTATCGGCTGGTAATTTTTCAAGGTTTGCCAAAAGATCCCCAAAACCGTTGTTCACGTCTACGCCAATGGATTCCAAGGTAGCTGCATGCTTTTTGAACACCGGAGCAAAGAAAACCTTGACGGCATGACCGAAGATGATGGGGTCTGAAACCTTCATCATGGTTGCTTTCATGTGGAGGGAAAAGAGCACTCCTTTGGCCTTGGCATCTTCTTTGGCTTTTTGCAAAAAGGATTTTAATGCCTCCACACTCAGGCAAGAAGCGTCAATAACCTCCCCTTCCTGGAGTTTCAAGCCTGATTTCAACACTTCTTTTTTCCCGTCGTTTCCGACCAGTTCAATCGAAACAGTGGTAGCCGAAGGCATGGTCAGGGATTTTTCGCTTCCGTAAAAATCTCCACCAGACATACTATCCACGTGGGATTTGGAATCCGGACTCCATTTTCCCATGGAGTGAGGATGCTTTTTGGCATAATTCTTCACCGCCAATGGAGCCCTTCGATCTGAGTTGCCCTCCCGAAGAACGGGGTTTACCGCAGAACCTTTGATCTTGTCGTACTTGGCTTTGACGGCTTTTTCCTCCTCGGATTTGGGCTCTTCTGGATAGTCTGGAAGTGCATAGCCTTGTGCCTGAAGTTCCTTGATGGCAGCTTTCAGCTGCGGAACAGAAGCGGAAATATTTGGTAGTTTGACGATGTTGGCTTCAGGAGTGGTAGCTATTAGTCCCAATTCGGATAAGGCGTCATTGATTTGCTGCTCAGGCTTGAGGAATTCCGGGAAATTGGCAATGATTCTTCCGGAAAGAGAAATGTCCCGGGTTTCTACCTGAATTCCGGCCGACTTGGTAAAAGCCTGGACAATCGGTAAGAGTGAATACGTAGCCAGGGCTGGAGCCTCATCGGTCAGCGTGTACAGGATTTTTGGAGATTTACTCATGATTTCAATAGGATTCTAAAAAGGATGGGCCTGTTGCTCCCTCTTTGGATTCGGCCATAAAGCGTATTGGGCGATAAATAAAGAGTAACAGGGTCGAAATTTTCGCGCCTAAAATACGAAAATTAGAATGGTTTCAAACGCCACTCGAGGATTCCGAGAGCCATTGAGAAGACATTTTATCCATGGATAGTGAAGGAATCCGCATCCCTCCAGGCTGGAAATTTCGAACGGTATTCTTCCAAGGTTTTGGCAGAAAGGGTCAAAATCTGGATGCCTTCCTTTTCCCCGAGATCTAAAAGTTTTTCTCCTTTGAAATCATATCCCGCGGAATGTCCCTGATAATCAATTCCATTTCCATCTTTTCCGATTCGGTTGACCCCAATGGAATAAGCCAAATTTTCAATCGCTCGGGCTGGCAAAAGCATGTCCCAGGCTGAACTTCTTGCGGCAGGCCAGCTAGCCACATAAAAAATCACGTCGTAACCGGCAATTCCGTCTTCCCAACCATTTCTGGACCAAACCGGAAATCGAAGGTCATAGCAGATTTGAGGGCAAATATGCCAGCCTTTCAAAGGGAAAATCGGAAGTTTGGCGCCTGCAGAATAGGTCTTTTCCTCTTGGGCCATCCGAAAAAGATGTCGCTTGTCGTAATGGTCCGTGTATTCATCTGGCTGTACCCAGAGTAGACGGTTGTAATATTTACCACCTTCAGTAATTATGGCGCTTCCTGTTACTACAGCACCGATTTGTGCTGCCATTTGCCTCATCCATTTGTGGATGTGGAGGTTCATGGGTTCAGCCAGTTTCTCCGCTTCCATGCTAAAGCCGGTAGGAAACATTTCCGGCAAGATGATCAGGTCACATCTGCCCTTTAGATCCCAGATTTTTTCTTCCAACATCGCCAAGTTGGCGGTTTTGTCCTGCCAATGCAGGTCCGTCTGAACAAGAGCGATGCGGATTTCTGGGCTTTTCTCCATTATTTCAAGGGGTAAATCATGCGGTAGTCAGTAGGGATTTTTCCTTTGCTGACATCGATCAATTTGGACTGGATCAGGCGTTTTTTCAAACCCTTCAGGTAATCTAC
>JAJLJS010000328.1:0-1465 GCA_033844545.1 Cyclobacteriaceae bacterium
GGACCGCATCTACATCGAAGCGATGCGCGACATCGCCGCCGGCGAGGAGCTGACCTACAACTACGGCATCGTGCTCAGCGAGCCGCACACCGCCGCCAACAAGAAGCTCTGGGCCTGCCGCTGCGGCTCGCCCAAGTGCACCGGCACCATGCTCCAGCCCAAGAAAAAGCGCTGACACCGCGCTCCCCGCCCCTCCCGCAGGAGCGCCTTCAGGCGCGAAAAGCTTCGCGCCTGAAGGCGCTCCTACAGGAGGCGGGAAGAAAAAGAAGGGCCCCGCGGTGCGGGGCCCTTCCTGTTGCTCCGGTCGCGGTGGTCAGTAGACGTCGTTGACCGTGTTGTTGATGTTGAACTTGCCGGTCGGCGTGATCAGGCGGGCGTCGTCCAGGACCGCCTTGAGCTGCAGGGTCTTGTCGTCGACCACCACGATGGCCGAGCGCTGGTCCTTGCCGTTCCAGACCGAGAACCACACCTCGTCGCCGGCCGCGTTGTACTCCGGCTGCACCACGCGCTTCGGGCCCTCGCCCAGGTTCGCCCACTCGGCGATCGGCAGCACCGTGTAGCCCGCGTCGAGGTTGTTGATGTCGAACACGGCCACCGATTGCGCCACCTTCTCGTCCGGGTTGAGCGGCGTGTCCACCCACAGGTTCGAGGACTTCGGGTGGGTCTTGATGAACAGCGAGCCGCCGCCCTGGCCCTGCAGCACCTCCACCACCTTCCAGGCATGGTCCGGGTGCTTCTCCGGATCGGTGCCGATCAGGGTGATGTTGGCGTTGCCCAGGGCCGAGGTGCCCCAGACCGGGCCGTACTTCGGGTGCACGAAGTTGGCGCCGCGGCCCGGGTGCGGGATCTTCTCGACGTCGATCAGGCCGACCATGCGCTGTTCCTGCGAGTCCACCACGGCGATCTTGTCGCTCTGGTTGGCCGCGGTCAGGAAGTAGCGCTTGGACACGTCCCAGCCGCCGTCGTGCAGGAAGCGTGCGGCGTCGAGCGTGGTGACCTTCAGGTTGTCGATGTCGCTATAGTCCACCAGCAGGATGCGGCCGGTTTCCTTGACGTTGACGATGAACTCCGGGTGCTTGTGGCTGCCGACGATGGCGGCCACGCGCGGCTCCGGGTGGTATTCCTGCGTGTCCACGGTCATGCCGCGGGTCGAGACGATCTTCATCGGCTCGAGGGTCGGCCCGTCCATGATCACGTACTGCGGCGGCCAGTAGGCGCCGGCGATCGCCAGCTTGTCCTCGAAGCCCTTGTACTTGGAGGTCTCGACCGAGCGCGCCTCGAGGCCGATCTTGATCTCGGCGACGCGGTCGGGCGTCTCCATCCACATGTCGATCAGGTCGATCTTGCCGTCGCGGCCGATCGTGTACACGTAGCGGCCCGAATGCGAGACGCGGGAGATGTGCACGGCATAGCCGGTCTTGATGATGTTGATGATCTTCTTGGTGTCGCCGTCGATCAGGGCGAT
>JAJLJS010000329.1:0-27299 GCA_033844545.1 Cyclobacteriaceae bacterium
AATTTTGCCAAGTCCCTGATTCTCGACTTTCATGAATAGATTTCTTTTTGTATTGCTGTTTTTGGGTTTGATTTCCTGCAGAAAAGCCATAGATCAACCCACAACCCATTCCTACGATGTCTTGCAGGAGTCTGGATTGACTGAAGCCCAGCTAGAGGACAAAATCCTGGGAATGTTGGTGGGTTCTGCTATCGGAGATGCGATGGGTGCTCCCACGGAGATGTGGAGCCGGGAAAGCATTGTTCTTGAGTATGGCTTTGTGGACGGCTTGGACTCCATGGTCAGGGAAGCATCTCCGGAAGGGATTTGGATACCTAATCTTCCGGCTGGCGGCACGACTGACGATACCCGATGGAAAATCTTGGCCACGGATTATCTTCTTGGCCAACAACCCGGGAAATTGGAACCAAGGGACTTTGCCCGACAAATTCTTCAAACTTATCAATCTAGCTTGGACAAATTCAAATCTTTAAATGCTCAAGATTCGGAGCCCTATGAGAAAATCATGTTGGAGGTGAATTGGCTTTCAGAATGGGCAAAAGTAAGCCAACCTTATTTGGATAATAATCTACCCGCTTTTGCAGATTCCCTTTCCAAATTCTACGGGGGAGAAATGGTCTGTGCTGGGCTGCTCTATGCGCCGGCCATTGGAACTTTTTTTCCCGGCAATCCTGAAAAAGCCTATCAAGAAGGCTACAAACTTACATTTTTCGATTTGGGCTATGCCCGGGATATCAGTGCTTTGGCAATGGCCATGACTGCAGCGGGCATGAGACCTGAAGCGACACCGGATGATCTCTTGGCAGTCTTGAGAGTAGATCCTGAAAAGTACTTCGATAGCCGGTTGGTCGGCAGAACCTCCTACAGAATTCTTAAAGATGCCCTTTGGATCAATGGAGAATCCAAAAAGCAGGATAGTATTTCTTCTCCTTCAGATCCCAAAAGCAATTCTTTGGCACATGCCTTCTACCTTTTGGATCAAAAGCAACAAGACATGCCCTTTCATGCCGGTGAAATTTATATCCAAGCCTTGACGGCTATGATTTATTCGGATTTCGATTTCAAAAATTCCTTGGTTTTCTTGGTTAACTATGGCCGGGATAATGATACCACTGCTGCATTAGTCGGGGGAATTTTGGGGGCTTGGTATGGATATGAACGGCTTCCGGAAAAAGAAAAAGTTCAGGTGGTAAAGGTTTCCCGAGAAATTCTGGGAATAGATCTGGAGGAAAAAGCTAGGCAACTCACAGAGCATTTACTAGAAAAATAAAAAACCCGAGCTAGGCTCGGGTTCGAAGTTAAGTTTAACAGGCTATTATTCGAAATAGAGGGTTTTGCTTCTGCCTTTGGCATCTTTTACCTGAACGTAAACATCCTCGGCAGATACACCTTTAAGTCTGTAATTCTTTTGAAATCCTTCAGGCTGGAAGATATCCTCCTGTACAATCACCCGACCGGATTCTGCATATCTCAAGGTCACTTCTACTCCCGGCTCTTCTAAGCCGACCACGGTCAAATGAATCCCGTTGCCGTCAATTTCCTTTGCAAAAGCCACCAGAGGCATTTCTTCAGATTTAGCTGGCTTTTCAAAAGTTTCTACAGTGTATTCCACTTTTTCATCCTCGGTTAGAATCTGAACGGTGTATTCCCCGCATGGCAATTCATTAAGATTGTAAGGGATGATCATATCCTGACCTTCCACATGAACTTTTCGCTGGTGGAGTTTTTTCCCATTTGGATCTAAAATAGCGACCTTGGCATCCCCCACCCCTTCTTTAAGGAGTACATTTACTTTTTTAAAATTTGCCTTTACTTCTGAATTTGCTTTCAGATCATCTGAGGCATTTGCAGCAAGACTACTTAAGGTAAGTGCACTTGCAATGGCGAAAGTGAATAAAGTTTTCATAACATTTGTTGGTTTAGGTTCGTGCCTAGCTTTTTGCATACGCCGTACCAATCAAAATTCTGAATTCGCTTTCCGCAATCGATTGCTGAACTTGTATTAAGGATTTTTAAAGTTTCTGATAAAATATTATTTCGAATTCAGACCTCACATTTTGATTTTCTTGGTCGGTTTTGGGAAAAACTCCAAAATTTTGTCACAAGAGCGGACACAATTGCCTTGTTTGGGAAAAAATGCGGGTTACAAGATCTAGAAGCTTATTAATGAAATTTAATTTTCATTTTTTTTCTACCCGATAGAGCCTTGGTTTTAAACCAGAAAAACCTGTTCGGTCTCGTACATGTTTTGTTCGCTGTGGTTCAAGAATTGATAAAAATCAAAACTCCCGGAGACGGCTTCATTCCTTTTATGAAGTGGTAAAATCATCTGGATTAAAAAATGGAACAAATAATTGAGATTTAACCCTAAGCCCGGATA
This sequence comes from Cyclobacteriaceae bacterium, assembly GCA_033844545.1. GTDB lineage: Bacteria > Bacteroidota > Bacteroidia > Cytophagales > Cyclobacteriaceae > Algoriphagus. Next base: position 2,381 of record JAJLJS010000329.1, read on the forward strand.
CCATTACTTTTCTGTTTCCAGAATTCGAAAACTCCAATCTTACCCTGAGAATTCTTATTTTTAAGATAGTGAAAAGAGGATCGGAAATGAGTTCTTGGTTAAAAAAACTTCAGGCTACGATTTGGATTGTGCTACTTTATCCAATGCTGTTGGTAGTATCCTCCTGCATGGAAAACGAGTTTTACATCGAGGGGTGTCCTCTGCCTACTCCTGCAGATGCCACTGGAATTGCCCAAGTATTTTACAGTCCCTATGTCAACCAACGATATTCCAGTACTCTTGACACGGTACCTTTCCAGGATTTCCGGTTCAATCTCGAATTGAAAGTAATGGAGAAAGAACGGGCAGATGCTGGATTTTTACCGGGAAAAGCATTTGCACTTTCCTGCATGAAATCTTATTCCATTTCCAATATTTCCAACATCTCGGTAATTCTATTGCAGCCATTTGCCGGATTGCCGATCGGAACAGATATCGGATATTTATTAGAAACCCCAGAAGGGCAAAAGATTTCAGAGATTCGAGAATTCCAAGCGGTACAAGTCTATTTCGGCATGAAGCTCAACATCACCCCGGAAAATTATTCTCGATTAAAAACCCGGACATTCTTATTTTTGAAGGATGGAAGTCGACACAGCATGGATTCGACCTCCCCATATTTAAGATCCTCCTGAAATGCTCCGAAAAATTTTTCTTTTCCTCTTTGCAGCGGCAATTGTCCTAGTGATTGTCTACATGCTAGGTCCAAAATCCCAAACCCAAACCCTGACCATCCACTTTCCTGAAGTCCCGACTAGACTGAGTGAACTGGAAGCCTACCTCAAGACCAGAGAGGATACCGTAGTGGGCCTAAAACCCGGAAATGAAGCCTATATTCAATGGGCAGACAGTCTGAACAAACGGAAAACCCCCTATTCCATCGTTTATATCCATGGATTTGGAGCTGGTCCAATGGAAGGAGACCCAGTACATAGGTTCCTGGGAGAGCATTTTGGGGCCAATGTCTTTGTGACCCGACTTCCGGAACATGGAATCAGACGTCCAAACGGAATGGAATATCTCAGTGCCCAAAAACTAGCCGATGCAGCAGGTGAAGCTTACCAAATCGGTAAAAGTCTGGGAGATTCGGTGATTGTTATCGGCACTTCCATGGGAGGTGCACTTTCCCTCCTCCTTGCCAGTCAACAGCCGGAAATTGCCGGGTTGGTACTTTACTCTCCTGCGATTCGGGACAATGGAGAACGTTTGGCGGCTTTATTTAAGCCTTGGTCTATGTTTTTGATGGAAAAGACCAGGACCAAAAATGGTTCCATGGACATGAAGCGAACCGGGGAAAAAGCAGCCTACTGGTCTGAAGTGCAGCACCTCAATGCTTATGAGAGTTTGGCAGTCCTCCTATACAGTGGAATGAACCCGGAAACTTTCTCCAAAATTCACCAACCTCTGTTTTTGGGGTATTATTATAAAAGTGACGAGGAGCAGGACCCGGTAGTCTCCGTACCAAAAATGCTGGAGATGTACTCCCAAGTGGGAACTCCAGAAGATCTGAAAAGAGAACAGGCATTTCCGAAGGCCGGGGATCATGTCATAGCTTCTTCCATCACCTCAGACGATTGGCAAGGGGTTCTATTTGCCACCATTGATTTTCTGGAAAATGTGGTGAAGGTACCTGCCAATCCAAAATATCAGGAACAGGTAGAGGAAATGAGCCAAGCCAAGGATTTGGTGGAAAGTCTGGACAAAAAATGAAATAAGGCCTCTAGGAGGCCTTATTGGTTTCTAGGTTCATTCTAAACGGATGAGTCGGTAGTCCTATTTCATTCACCAGATTCACCTCGGGATTATCCGCCCAGGCATAGCGAATGCTCAAAGGATTTGTTCCCTCTGGTATAGGGACAATTACCTGGTTAGTGCCTTGGATTTGCCCTTCGGCTACTTCAAACTTCCCTTCAGACACCTCCAAAACGAATCCTTTTACCTTATCCCCTTCGGTCAACTTAAGGCCTTCACCGACCGCATCGAAGGTTAGAACCAGTTGATTACCCTCACGGGAGATTTCTTGGATGACCGGGCCTGAGGCCAGATTTTTCTCCCCAAAGGCTACTTTTTTAGCTTGCAACCAAAGCCTCTCCCCAACCTCTTTTTTATTTCTGGGATGAATATCCATTTCTTCCCCGATATCTATGATCACCGCCATTCCAGTTTTTGGCAATTCCAAGGTCTGGGTTTGGGCTTCTCTTAGAAAAGCCCAATTACTTTCGGGCTGGACCTCTTTCCTCTCCATAAAGTTCGCCAATTGGACAAATAAGAATGGAAAATCGCCGATACTCCAGCGGCTTCTCCAATTGGTAATCATCCCGGAAAACAACTCCCGGTATTCGTCGTGTCTGCCGGCATTGCTTTCCCCTTGGTACCAAATCACCCCCCTGATGGAATAATTGGTCAAAGGAGCAATCATGGCATTAAACATCGTACCTGGCTTCCAGTTGAAAAATTCGACAATGGGCAACTGAGGCTCTACTTTGGAGTTGGAGTATGCCCAAGTGCCTTCTAAATTGATTTTTCTTCCGTTTTGGGTGAAATACATTTCCCCCTTTTCACCGATTACCGGGCGGTTATTCCAAGTGTTTACCACTCTTAGGGTAAGGACATTTTGGCCTTTTTTGAGGAAATCGGAGGGGATTTCCAAATCAGGCATTTCTGCTCCCCAGTCCTTATAGTGTATCTGTACCCCATTGATATAGAGGTAGGCCATTTGACTGATATCCGGTAAATGCAAAACCAGATTATCGGTGCTGGTCAGGTTAAATCTTTTTCTTACCCAGGCGATATGCTCCAAAGGGTTTGCTGATGGAAGAGAAATGGTAGTCCAGCCTGCCTCATTATAAGCCAAAGAAGAAACCTCTCCGGCCATCAGGGAATCTGGTCTTTCCACCAGAATATCCCTCATTTCCTTTTTCTTTTGGTTCTCCAAAAACACTTCCTTCCATTTCTGGGCATTGTTCACCATATCCAAGGCCTCCTCTGTATAGGATCTATCCGAGATCTTTGCCAAGTGGGCCGCTTCGGTCCATCCTTCCGCTGGAGTTCCTCCCCAATTGGACTCGATGATTCCAACCGCTACGTCTTTTTCCTGGGCATTCTTTTTGGCAAAAAACCAGGCAACTGCCGAAAAATCGGGGAGATTGTCTGCATTGGCCAATTTCCAACTTCCTCCGGAAAGTGAGCTTTTTTCTACAGCACTATAATCTTTGGGTACTTTGAAAAACCGGATCGTAGGGAATTCGGTGAGATTAAATTCCACTTCCGCTCCGAGGACTCCGGATTTTAAGGGCCATTCCATATTGGACTGTCCTCCTGCCACCCATACGTCACCCACATAGACATCTTTGATGCTTTGGAGGTTCACCGTCAAATCATAAGGACCACCTGCAGGAAGTGGGGGTAACTGGACCTTCCAGGTACTGTCTTCCAAAACTGTGGTACTTCCTACAGCTCCAGCTAAACTTGCCCGGATTTTTTCTCCGGGAATTCCTTTACCCCAAAGTTTGATCGCTTGGTCTCGCTGTAAAACCATCCCGTCACTTAGGAGTAATGGAAAGGAAACTTCAGAATCCGGCCTGGGGCCCTCACATCCCAGAATGCTACCAAGGACTAGGAACAGAAGGATTATTTTTTTCATAAATCAGATTTAGGAAATAAAAAAAGGGAGATGAATAGTCTCCCTTTAAGTTCGATTAAATAAATCTATTGATCAAATTTTCGAAATATTCTTGCTTTCCGGAAATCTGCTTCGGCTCCCCTACCTCAAAGGCATGCGCTCTAAGGTCTTCCAAGGTCAGTTTTCCTTCTTCGAAGGCCTTCCCTTTTCCGGCATCGTAAGAGGAGTACCTTGCCTTTCTTCTTTCCAGGTAATCAGATTTTTCCATAATCTCAGCAGCAATCATTAGTCCTCGGGCAAAGGCATCCATACTTCCAATATGAGCCAAGAACAAATCATCCGGATCTGTAGAGTTTCTCCGCACTTTGGCGTCAAAGTTGACTCCTCCTCCTTGCAATCCTCCAGCAGCCAAAATCACCAACATGGATTCTGCTAATTCCTGAAGGTTCAAGGCAAATTGATCGGTATCCCAGCCATTTTGATAGTCTCCTCTATTGGCATCGATCGAACCCAGGAATCCTCCGTCTGCAGCCACCTGAAGCTCGTGCTGGAAAGTATGCCCTGCCAAAGTCGCATGATTGACTTCAATGTTCAATTTAAAATCCTTGTCCAATCCATAATGGCGAAGGAATCCAATCACCGTTTCAGAATCATAGTCATACTGGTGCTTGGTCGGTTCCATCGGCTTTGGCTCTATGAAGAAGGTACCTTTAAATCCATTCTTTCTTGCATAATCTTTTGCCATGGTCAGGAATCTGGCCAAATGGTCTTTCTCACGCTTCATGTCTGTGTTCAGCAAAGACATATAGCCTTCCCGACCTCCCCAGAACACATAATTTTCTCCACCCAGTTTGATGGTCGCATCGATCGCGTTTTTGACCTGGGTTCCTGCAAAGGCCAACACGTCAAAGTTAGGATTGGTAGATGCACCGTTCATGTATCTTGGGTTACTGAACACATTGGCAGTACCCCAAAGCAATTTGATTCCACTGGCTTTCTGATGTTCTTGGGCATAATCGGTGATGATTTGCATCCTTTTCTCATACTCTGCCAAGGAATCTCCTTCGTCGATCAAATCGATGTCATGGAAGCAGTAGTAATCCACTCCGATTTTGGAAATGAATTCGAATGCCGCGTCCATTTTATCTTTTGCTCTTTGGATAGGATCCGGATTTGCATCCCAAGGATGAACAATGGTGCCGGGACCGAAGGGATCTCCACCTGTGCCACAGAAGGAATGCCAGTATGCGATTGCAAATTTGAAGTGCTCCTTCATAGTCTTTCCAGCCACTACCTTGTTTTCGTCGTAGAAGCGGAAGGCCATCGGATTATCACTTTCCCGACCTTCAAATTTGATTTTGTCGATGTTTGGAAAATAGGTTTTAGCCATGGTGTTTGAGTTTACTGTTGATGATTAGGATAATAGGTTTTAGCTGTAAATATTGATTTCTATTGTAAAATGGTTTTGAGGTGAGTTTCCCAATGCTGGTAGACTTCCTCATAAGGTTCGAAGAAATTTTGGTTCGGCTCCAAGGTCTCCAACAATTCCAATCCCTGAAAGGCCTCCGATTCGGATTGAAATATCCCCGCACCAATCCCCGCACCTCTGGCCGCACCCTGTGCCCCATCCGTATCGTAAAGTTCCAGATTAACCCGATTCATATGGACAAAGGTCTTTCGGAAAAGAGGACTGAGAAACATGTTGGCATGACCCGCCTTCACAGTCTGAAGGTTCATTCCCATGTCCTTCATGATCCGGAATCCATAGGTCAATGCAGAAACAATCCCTTCCTGTGCGGCGCGAATGACGTGTTTTTTGTCATGCTTCAGCAAATCCAATCCCAAAAGATGAGCTCCTACGGGTTTGTTTTGCATGATTCGCTCCACTCCGTTTCCGAAAGGAATAAATACCAATCCCTCCGATCCGGTGGAGGCGGCAGCTCCCAGACTGTTCATTTCTTCATAAGAAATGCGAGTGCCTCCCATTAGTTTTTTCAACCAAGAGTTGAGGATTCCTGTGCCATTTACACAAAGTAAAACTCCGTATGAAGGTTTTTTTTGTGAATGGTTGACATGGACAAAGGTATTCACTCTGGATTGGGGATCGTAAAGCGGCTGATCAGTGACGCCATATACCGTACCTGAAGTACCGGCAGTGGTTGCCAACTCCCCGGGTTTTAAGACCTGAAGAGAAAAGGCATTGTTTGGCTGGTCCCCGGCACGGTAAGCAATTGGCACACCAGCTTCAATTCCAGTTTCCTTGGAAGCTTTTTCAGTGACCTTTCCCTGAATGGAGAATGAAGGAACTGCCCTTGGAATCCATTCCTGAGGAATTTCCATCTGCCGAAGCAGTTTTTGGCTCATTCCGTTTTGCTTGAAATCCCAAAAAATCCCTTCAGAAAGTCCAGTCTCAGAGGTTAAGATTTCCCCGCTCAGTTTCATGGCGATATAGTCACCCGGAAGCATGACTTTATGAATCTTGGCAGCGATATCCGGTTGATTTTCAATCACCCAACGAAGTTTGGAAGCGGTGAAATTTCCGGGTGAATTCAGAAGATTCGGAAGGCAATATTCTTCACCCAAGCCTTTGAAGGCTTTTTCTCCAATCCCAACTGCACGGCTATCGCACCAGATAATGGAGGGTCTCAGAACTTTCTGATCCTTGTCCACACAGACCAACCCGTGCATTTGGTAGGCGATCCCAATTCCTTTGAGTTCTCCTTTTTTTACACCGGATTTTTTGAAAATAAAGGCGATGGATTCTTTGGCATGGGTCCACCACATTTCTGGATCCTGCTCCGCCCAGCCCGTTTCAGGAGCTGAAATGCTCATTTCTTCTTCCGGAAAAGCCTTTGCTGCAATAGCCTTACCGGAATCTGCATCCAATAAAGAGGCTTTTACGGAACTACTTCCGATATCTAATCCTAATAATAATTTTCTCATGGTTTACCAGAATACAGTGTAAAGTGCAGCAATGATTCCTGCAATCAAGATGGCTCCTATTTTAAACTCAGTACTGGTCTTGAACAGTTCTTTGTTGACTTCAATACTGTTTGGATGATCTTTTCCTTTGCCTTCTATCAAGGAAATGATAATCATCAAGGCGGAAAGAACTAGAAAAACCACTCCCATTCGGTCAAGGAAAGGAAGTGTGGGGAATACAATCTTCAAGACTACAGATAGTGGAATACTCAAAGAAGCTCCCACCAATGCTGCATTGGAGGTGGTTTTTTTCCAGAAAACCCCAAAGAAGAAAATGGCAAATACACCCGGGCTGATAAAGCCGGTGTATTCCTGAATAAACTGAAAGGCCTGATCAAGCTGGCCTAGCGCAGGAGCGACCAAAGCTGCCACCACGAAGGCTACCAGGGCGGTAATTCGCCCTACTCTCACCTGAGTGGTTTCAGAAGCATTTTTCCCAAAATACTTGGTATAAATATCCATCGTGAATATGGTGGAGGTACTGTTGGCCATGGAGGCAAGAGAAGAAACAATCGCCGCAGTCAAGGCAGCAAAGGCCAAACCTTTGAGCCCAGTGGGAAGCAATTGAAGCAAAGTGGGATAAGCTCGGTCGGATTTTACTATGCCGGTCACCGGGTCAGTCATGGATTGGATGAAGGCTGTATCACCTCCGTTTTTCACAATCACCCATGCAGCAATTCCTGGTACCACTACAATCAAGGGCATCAGAAGCTTCAAGAAGCCTGCGAAAATCATCCCCTTTTGGGCCTCATCCAAGCTTTTGGCAGCCAAGGCTCTTTGCGTAATGTATTGGTTGAATCCCCAATAGCTCAAATTCGTGATCCACATACCACCTACCAGCACAGACAATCCCGGAAGATCCAAATAGGCATCTCTCGTGCCGCCTTTTCCGTCAGGAATCATCATTTCTCCTTTGGAAAGAATCATGGAGAAGTGTCCAGGAACCTCTTTGCGAAGCAATCCCAGTCCTTCCCAAGGGTCTCCATTCCCCACCATAGCCAAGGCAATATAGGTTGTAGCCAAACCACCGGCGATCAAAAAGACCACTTGAACTACATCCGTCCAGGCTACCGCTTTCAATCCCCCATAAATAGAATAAACCATTGCAAATAGTGCCAGGCCTACAATACCGGTAAACATCGGCACGTCCAGAATGGTGTTTAGGGTCAATGCCCCCAAATAAAGTACCGAGGTCAAGTTGACGAATACATAAAGCAACAACCAGAATATGGCCATCGTAGTCCGAACTCGCGTGTCATATCGATCCAGCAAAAAGCCCGGCATGGTGTAAATGCCTTTTTTGATATACACCGGAAGGAAAAAGATCGCCACTACCAACAGGGTAGCAGCTGCCATCCATTCGTAGGTGGAAATGGCCAAGCCTAAGGCAAAGCCAGAACCGGACATTCCGATAAATTGCTCCGCCGAAATATTGGAAGCAATCAAAGAAGCTCCCACAGCCCACCAGGGCAATGCTTTGGAAGCAAGGAAGTAATCAGAGGAGTTTTTTACATGGCCTTTTTTCTCCCTCGAGACAAATAAGCCCATTCCAATAATTAGCAAGCAATAGCCAATGAAGACTATCAGGTCAATGGGTTCAAGAAGCATAGGATTAGGTTAGGTTGATTGTTTTGGGTCAATAAAACTACTATTAGTTGATGTTTTACAATTTAAGGTCGATAAATATAGCGGTTTGATGCAAACGTCTGCATATAATGCTCTTCAAGTATGAAAATTATTTGAAAATATCCTCCAAAGGCGTAAATCCCTCCGTAGAAAATTCTGCAAATTCGAATCTTTCCAAATAACTAACACCTAAAGCATTTGATACCCAAACCAATTCGGCTTTAAAAAGGTCATCTTTTGAAAAATAGCCTTCACGTACTTCCACTCCCACATCCCGAAATCCGGAAAGGATCGCTGCTCGACCCACTCCCGCGATACAGCCTGTTCCTAATCCCGGAGTGAAAACTATATTTCCGTTTTTCCAGAAAATATTGGAAGACCCCGCTTCCGCAATATTTCCCTTGGAGTCCAAAAGAATAATCTCATCCCAACCTTTTCGTACTCTTTCCTGGGCCGCCAGAATATAGGAAAGTCCATTCAGCGTTTTCAAGGAGCTTATTGGAGAGGGGTGTAAAACCACAGACGAACCTAACCCTGCATGACTTTTGAAAGGAGGCGGACTAGAATATCCTTCAAGTTGAAGGATTTGACACAGGGAGTTTTGGGATGGGGTGTATTTTCCCGAGCCAGCTCTAAAAAGATTCCATCGAACCCGGATTTTTTGACCTGAATAAGTCTTGGAAACCAAGGTCTCCATTTCAGGGAAATTCAAATCCTTTGCTTCGATACCCAATATTTCCAACCCTCTTTTTGCTCTGGCCAGATGATAATCCGCGAAACGGACTTTTTGTCCATCAAAAAACATAGTCTCAAAAATTCCGTCCCCAAAGTTCATCCCACGGTTGGGAACAGGAAAAGTATTCCCCGGCTGCCAAGAATCTGAAGAGGTAAGTTTCACAAAGGTTGTTTCAGATTCGCTCATAAAAGTGTTCAAATTCGACCACACTGGATTTTTGTTCAGTTTACAGAAAGTTAAATTTGATCAATTATCCATTGTTTTTGAACCAAAATTGACCATTTGAAATAAAAATTAGATATTCTTGGTTGATTTTTTTAGCTAGCATCAAAATTGGAACAGTGAACCCATGGCTAATAAAAGCAGTGTTTTCGATATGATTGGTCCCATCATGATTGGCCCATCCTCCTCCCATACTGCAGGAGTGGTACGAATAGCGAGAGCAGCCATTCGGGTCTTGGGAGGTATCCCAGATCAGGCAGAAATTACTTTTTACAATTCATTTGCCAGAACCTATGAAGGCCACGGAAGTGACCGTGCTATTTTGGGTGGATTGATGGATTTTAAGACCGATGATCCCCGAATCAAAAATGCCCTGGAAATTGCCGAAGAAAAAGAGTTGAAGTACAAATTCAAATCCATCGGCAACTCCTCCATCCATCATCCCAACACCATAAAGCTTAATTTAAAAAAAGGAGATACTTCCATTGAAGTGGTCGGAGAAAGTTTGGGTGGTGGCGTCATCAATATTGCCGAAGTAGACGGATTTGTCGCAAATTTTTCGGCTCAAGCACATACCCTGATTATCAAAGCCCAGGATATCTCAGGAGCAATTGCTTTCATATCCAGTGTGATAGCCCAGGAAAAAGTAAATATCGCAAGCATGTCCGTCTCCAGGAAAGGAAAAAACGATATCGCTTGCCATGTCATTGAAATGGACTCCGGCATACAGCCCATCACTACCCAATATTTAAAATCATTGCCTTGGATTCTTGAATTGATCTATATCCCGGACATTGATTTGTAATTTATTTATTTGAAAACCAACTAAATCCTATGAGAAAGATTTTTACCTTTTTTCTATTCATGTTTGGGGTTATAGTACATCTCAAAGCCCAAACTGAGATACCTCAGGGGCCATATGATCTACAAACCTGTGTAGAAATTGCCCTGAAAAACAACCTGACCCTCGAGCGAACCCGGCTAAACCAGGAAATCACTGCAGCAACCTTACTTCAAAACCAAGGACAAAGAATCCCCAGTTTTTCCATGGGAGCAAGCTCGGGGTATAGATGGGGTCGTTCCATTAACCCGGTGACCAACCTCTTTGAAAACAACCGGATCGGTAACATCAACGTTTTCGCCAATTCGGCTCTGACCGTGTTCGGGGGAATGAGAGTCAACAATAACGTTGCCCAAGCAAGAAAAAACCTGGAAGTAGGAGAATTCAACATCCAGGCGACCACCAACCAAGTCACTTTGGACATCATCAACCAATTTATCAATGTGGTCTTTAACCGGGAACAGGTGAAAATCGCCGAAAACCAGCTGAATTCCACCACAGAGCAATTGGCCCGAACTACCAAGCTGGTCAATGCGGGTTCCCTCCCACTTTCTGATCAATTGGATCTTCAATCCCAAAACGCCACCAACCAGTTGGAGGTAATCAACGCCAAAAACAGCCTGAGACAAGCGAAATTGGCTCTTGCCCAAGCCATGCAGATTCCTTTCAGCGAAGATTTTGATGTTTTAGAACCTTCATTTGAAGTGACTGAGTACGACATGGCCACCAATGATCCTGCGCGAATCTATGAAATAGCCATAGACATCATGCCGGAAATAAAGGCCAGTGAAGCCAATGTGGAAAGTGCAGAATATGGCGTAAAAGTGGCCAAAGGTGCTTTTCTTCCATCCTTGAGATTAAGTATGGACATCTTTTCCAACTATGTCGATCAACCTGGGTTTGGCCAAACAGAAATCCCGGCATTCAGCACCCAGATTGAAAACAACTTGTCCCAGTCTGCCAACCTTCAGTTGAGTATCCCGATATTCACCAACTTCAACAACCGGGCAGCAGTCCAGCGGGCAAGAGCTCAAAAGGCTTTAGCCGAAGTAGACAATGTTCAGGCTAAAAACCAGCTTCGCCAGGATATTGAAACTGCTTACAACCAAGCATTAGCCGCCGAATTATCCTATGAAGCCTCTTTGACCCGGGTGAAAAGTCTGGAAGAGACTTTCCGGATTGCGCAGCAAAGATTCGATTTGGGAGCCATCAACTCAGTGGATTTCCAAGTGGCGCAAAACAACCTGTTCAATGCGCAAGCAGACCTATTGAATGCTAAATACACCTATATTTTCAGAGTAAAAGTACTAGAGTTCTATCTCGGAAACCCCCTTAATCTTAACTAAACCATGGCCAACAAGAAATCAAACAAGCTTTTGTATTACCTACTGGGCGCAGTAGGTGTCATTATCATATTTGCAGTAATCGGTAGATCAGCGGGCTGGATCGGGGGAGTAAAAGAAACTGAGGTAGAATTTGCCACTGCCAAAAAGACCTCCATCGTCGAGAAAGTCAGTGCTTCCGGTGAAATCCAACCAGAGGTAGAAGTAAAACTTTCTCCGGACGTTGCCGGGGAAATCATCGAACTGAATGTAGTCGAAGGCGACTCCGTGGAAATGGGGAAACTTTTGGTGAAAATCAGACCTGACAACTTCATTTCTGCTTTGGAAAGAAGCCGCGCCAATCTCAATCAACAAATGGCCAATTTGTCTCAGTCCAAAGCGGCTTTGCAAAGAGCTGAAGCACAGTTTACGCAAGTAAAACTCAACTTCGAAAGACAACAAAAGCTCTATCAGGAAAAAGCGATCTCAGACGCGGATTTCGAAACTGCCAGAGCCAATTACATCACAGCTGAAAAAGATCTGGAGGCGGCAAAACAAAATGTTGTTGCTTCAGAGTTTATCGTGAAAAGCTCCCAGGCATCCGTCAACGAGGCTTCTGAAAATCTAAGATTGACCAATGTAAATTCTCCGGTATCAGGGATTGTTTCCAGTCTCTTGGTAGAAAAAGGGGAACGTGTGGTAGGAACCCAACAAATGGCCGGTACTGAAATGATGACCATCGCGGATCTCTCCAAAATGGAAGTGCGGGTAGATGTAAATGAAAATGATATCGTGAGACTTTCTTTGGGAGATACCACGATCATCGATGTAGACGCCTATTCCGCAACAGGTAAAAAATTCAAGGGGATCGTGACCAGCATTGCCAATACCGCCAATACAAAAGCTTCAGCGGATGCAGTGACAGAGTTTAAGGTCAAAATCCGGATTTTGAACAGCTCTTACCAAGATTTGGTACAAGCCGGAAACAAGTATCCCTTCCGTCCAGGAATGACCGCTTCCGTGGAAATCATGACCACTTCCAAAAATGACGCCTTAGCCATCCCACTCTCTTCGGTCACAACCCGAGAGGACAAATTGGATACCCTCGCAGGAGGTACCACCAGATCCAAAGAATTGGTATTTGTCAGTGAAGGTGGAATTGCCAAACTCAAAGAAGTGAAAACCGGAATCTCTGATTATGAAAACATTGAGATTCTGGAAGGCTTGAAAGAAGGTGAAGAAGTCATCTCAGGGCCTTATTTCATTGTCAGCAAGGAGCTGAAAGAGGGAGATAAAGTGAAAAAAATGGAGACTACTCCCCCTCCTTCCAAATAACCTAATCTATTGAAGCAAAACAGCCCGTGCCGAAAAATTCTGCACGGGTTTTTTCATTAATCACCCTCACCTCATTCCTTTTTGATACAACGGATATAATGTCCTTCAAAAGGAAAATTGTACAAAAGTATTGTCTGAAATCGATTGGATTCTGCTTCCAGATAAGCAATTGCATTGGATAATAAATCTGGATGATTCGAATTTCTGGCCCACCAAGCGGTATAAGTCCCCTCTTTTTTATAATCCCCAGAACTTTCTTTAAACCCACCAGGTAAGCCATTAAACCCCGCCTCATTAGAAGAATAGGCTATATTTTCTTCCCATCTCCCTCTTTTTTTCATGACTTTTCCGGCAAGATTATTTCCGCCAAGTGCCTGAGCCAAGTTCTCAAAGTCATTCGTCGTAGGAATTTCCCAACCTTCCGGACAAAGACATCCTATCACAGCATGAAGGTTGTAAAGATTGCCGTACTTCTTTCCAAATTCCGGATCATTCAGATACGGAGAGTAGGAAGCAAAGTCAAAATTTGGCGGCATATATGGATTCCAAGAGGGCCATCCCGACCTTAGAGGAACCGGTCTTCCATCCATTCGGATAGTGTTCCGAAGATTTTCAGCCATCCACCATCGATCACCAATTTTCACGGTTTGGTATTCGTTGCCTTCCCGGTCTTTGACTTTACCGAACTCGGGTATGGAAAATTCAAGCACCTTTTCCCGATCATTTCCTCCCCTTACCTTGACCGAATGATTACCGGAAGGGAAATTGGCTTGGGATTGGTTGGTAATGCCGTTGCTCCATACTATTTCAAAGGGTTCCTTTCCTGAAAGGATCTGAAGATATGCGGTACCAGAATCAAAAAATAAATCCAAAATCAGTTCTGAATCCTCAACCACTGACGCATTTAGGATTCTTTGTACTTTAAAACCATCATAGTGAAATGTAAGAGAAAAGCTAAAATCCTGGTGTCCCTCCTTGGTTTTTTCGAATGTCAAAAAAAACTTATCTCCCCTAATTTCTTTGTTCGAAAGAATAACTGCCGGGTTTGTAATGGAATTAATTTCCAAATCAAATTCAGAAAGAGCAACTTTTTTGGGCTCGGTAAGAACGGGAAACCCATAATGTGTCACGTTGGAAAATGAAGGTAAATCCAGTTGTCTTTCACTCTGAATTCTATAAATCAAGGTCGCATTGGACGCTCTCTGATTTTTAATCGTGGTTATGTAGCTTACTTTTTCCCCCAATCCATTAAAACTTTCACTACCGTCCAAATTATGCAAAGGCGAAAATCCACCTGTCACTTCAAAAGCAACAGAATCTCCAGAGCTAAAGATTACAGGCTCAGGGCCCAACCATCCAAATTTAGATTTCAGGTCCACTTCCTTTAGTATTGGGCAGGTGAAAATTTTGGGTCCCAAAAACTCTTCTACCGAAATGTCTCTCAAAAGTAAATCCGCAAGAAAAGCCAGAAAAGCGTCGTTAAGTATCGAGGAAGGCAAAAAAGCAATTCTTGATTTAAGTTCGTTAAGATTCCAGTTATTCTCGAAAGTATTGGACTTGAAAAGGGCAAAGTTTTCATCAAGACAGTTTTCAAATTCCCCCTCTGCCTTTAAGTTAAAAGGAATAAAATCTTTAAATCCATTCCGGTAGGTTAGGTAAATCAACTCGTCTTTTTCTTTTGCTGATAATTTCGAAAATTGGGAAAGAAAGTGATCTGACCACTTTTGGGCCTCGTCGATAAAAAAGCTAAACCAAGGATTTTTGCCAAGACTGTCATAAATAGCGGCACTTCCCTCAAAATAGCCGTCCCAAAATTCCTTGATTCCCTCGATTTGAATTGGCTCTTCAATAATCCTCGCATCCCAAATTCTGGTTTCAACCCCAAAGTCCAGCTTTAGTTGATGATTTCCTGGAGGAAGATCCGGAACCATGAAAATTATCTCTTTCGCTTCTGTAACTCCCGCAAGAATCGGGACCCCTCCCAGGGAACCATGGATTGTGCGGACATTTGGTTCAATGGGCCCTGGAATAAAATACCTGATCTGATAGGAGGAAAACTCATTTGCAATTTTTCCTTGGTATTTGGCAGGGTCCGGAACAGGAGTTTCTTCCTCCTGTTCACATGCTACCAAAGCCAATATTATGGCGAAAGAAAAATAGACAAACCATTTCATACCCAAACCTTAGGAAGGAACACCAAAATTGAATTCAGTAAAAGTCCTGATTCTCAAAAATTCAAGGAAGAAAAATGAAGGATTAATTTTAGGTTTTATACTAAAAGAATTTTTCTGATTATTGAAAATTAACTACTCCAAGGTAAATCTCATCCCCAAAAACCCTCTAATCCCTTGATTTGGAGCAAAAACATAAGTGGGATCAAAAGTCAAGGCATTGGGGTTGCCCGGTGTGGGAATGACTTGACCAGCCTCATCAAAATCCACTCCCCGGTCAAATGGATCAAAAGCCCGGGCGATGCTATTGGCTGGAGGGGTGAAGTTCAATAGGTTTTTGACTCCCCCATAAATTTCCCAGTTGCCAAATTTTCGACTGAGTTGAATATTTTGGATGCTAAACCAAGGTGAATACTCAGGCCGATCGTCCAATTCCCCCAATAACGGTAATCTCATGGGACTGTAGACATTTCCCGTGTAATCTACCCGAAGATTGATCGAATGGAAGTGATATCCTACATTCCAAACTCCCGAAAACCGCTCAGTTAACAACTGCCGGACCGTCTCTCCATTTTCAGTAAGAGAAACATCCATCAGTGTGGCCCCTGCCATCAGGTTCAATCCGGATTGAAAGGCTGCATCTACATTTAAAGAAAGCCCTTTGGAAACTGCTTTTCCATCCAGGTTGGCATAAATGATTTGATTGGGATTGGTTTCGTAATCCGGAACTATCCTATTTGAAAAATGGGTATAAAAGGCAGTCCCGTCGAAAGAAAAATAATTCCCTGCTGTGGAATAGACTTTTTTGACATAGTTGATATTTCCATTCCAGCTTTTTTCCGGGGCCAATTCTTCTTCAAAAACCACTTCTCTCGCACCGGTAAGGGCAGCATGATCCTCCGTAAAGACATTGGCAACCCTAAATCCATTGCCCGCAGAAATTCTCAGAATGGAGCTTTTGTCCAGGGAAGTCAATTTATAGTTCAATCTCGGTGAGACTACAGCCCCATGAATACTGTTGTAGTCATACCTGATCCCTGCCAATAGGGTGCTTTTTGGAGAAAAGTTGAATTCATTTTGAAGAAAAATTCCCGGAAGATGAATCAGGGACGGTTGATTGGAAGCTCCCTCAAGGCCGGTTGCTCCTGTATTGTCATCGTAATAGGTATAACGATAGGCTGCGCCCATCAGTAGATTGTTGATACCTGCCTGCTTTCGGTAAGTCAGCTGTCCAAAGCCAATTTTTTGAGTAGCGATATAGACCGTCTCTCCATAGACTGAGTTTTGATTGTGTCCGTTGGCCGAAAACTGAAACATGACATTCTTAAGCCGGGGAAGTTCATAATTCCCAAACAACTCCCACCTGGAAGTATAAATGCTTTCCCCATAAATCTCATTTCCACCTCTGAATTCTGGGGTCCAATTCATTTCTCCTCCCCATCGGTCCTCATACATATATCGACCAGCCAAAGAAAAAACTTTTGCACCCGGGCGGTCAAATTCCAGCTTTTGGAAAAGGGAAAACCGCTTTTGTAAGGTCACATCCGTAAAACCATCGTCATTGTTGTCAATAGGACGGTCATACCAAAATACATTCATCCCGGTCAGGGATCTGGCCTTTTTTCCCAATGTTGACTTGAATCCCAAATCGGCGTTTACCTCTGCCCAAGAACTCACCATCACCTCGGCTCCCACCGCCGGAGCGACTTCAGATCTTTTGGTGATGATATTGATCAATCCTCCGACTGCCTCCGATCCATAAAGTGTGGAAGCAGGTCCTTTGACCACTTCAATTCGGTCAATCAAAGATTGGGGAATTCCAGTAAGTCCATAAACTGTAGACAGTCCACTGACGATGGGCATTCCATCGATCAAAACCATCGTGTAAGGACCTTCCAACCCATTGATGTGGATATCTCCAGTATTGCAGACATTACAATTGACCTGAGGCCTTACTCCGTTGACATTTTGGAGGGATTCAAAGATCGAAGGGGTTGGGTTGGCACGAAAAAAACCAGATTTGTATACCTCCACCGGCACCGGACTGTTGGTTTTGGAGACCTCTTGCAGAGTTCCGGAAACAACCACTTCATCCAATGAACTATCCAGATTTTCCAAAACGAACACCAAATCCCCATTTTCTAAAGGCAGGGAAAGGATTTTTGAAATTTTGCGATAGCCTAAAAGAGAGACCTCTACACTCCATTTTCCGGCAGGGATATTTGGTAGAACAAAAAGTCCATTTTCATCTGTCGTAGCTCCTTTTTTAAGTTCAGAAATATAAACTGTGGCAAACTCCAAAGGCTTATTGTCACTTTCTACCCGACCTTGAACCTGAAATTGAGCCCAAGATTGACTAGAAATTAACAGAATTAAACCTATGAAAATCAGAACTTTTTGCATGGTATCTTTTGAAGTTTTATCAATAGCATTTAAACTATTCGAACACAAAAATATATTTGTTAGATTAATCTAACAAATTTCTTTATAAAAGATTTTCCACATATTTGGACTTCCAAACAAAGTAATGGCCTCTACAGCAGAAGAAAATTACCTTAAAGCCCTTTTCAACCTGGCTAATCCTGAAGGGGAAGTGAATATCTCAGAATTGGCTCAAAGCCTTGGCGTCAGCATGCCTACTGCCAATTCTATGGTCAAGAGCCTTCAAAAAAGTGGTTGGGTGGTATATGAAAAATACAAACCCGTCACTTTAACCCCAGAGGGAAGAAAGGCTGCAGCATTAGTCATTCGAAAGCATCGATTGACGGAGATGTTCCTGGTCAAAAAAATGGGGTTCGGTTGGGAAGAAGTCCATGAGGTAGCCGAACAAATCGAGCACATCCATGCCCCTAAGTTTTTTGAGCGAATGGATGAAATGCTGGGTTTCCCCACAATCGATCCTCATGGATCTCCGATTCCGGATCAGCAAGGGAGAATTCAAGCCTTAAGCCATGTGGTTCTTTCCTCCTGTCTTCCGGGACAAGTGGTACAACTGACGGCACTGACCAATTCCTCCGCTGATTTTCTGGAATTTCTGAACAATCGTCAACTTTCTTTGGGTAAAGAGTTGGAAATCCTTTCGAAAGAACCCTACGATCACAGCATGACCGTTTCCTATACCGGGCATCATTCAGAATCTCTTAGCGAAAAAGTCTGTGAGCGTCTCCTCGTTCGGGTGATTTCCTGATTTCTTTTACCGTTCAAGAACTTTCTCTTGAAACAATTCTCAGGGAGGCTTAGTATCGCATTACAAACCTTATCTTCAATGAGACATCTTTATTTGCTGATTACCCTTTGGTTTATTTCCACTTCTACCTGGGCTCAAGACCGGGTTAGTGGAAAGGCATTTGCCACCCGCTCCGAAGTCATCGCCCAAAACGGAATGGTCGCTACCGCTCAGCCTTTGGCCACGCAGGTTGGATTGGATATTTTGAAAAAAGGTGGAAGTGCCTTGGATGCCGCCATCGCGGCCAATGCCATGTTGGGCTTGGTCGAGCCCAATGGCTGCGGGATCGGAGGAGATGTCTTTGCGATCATCTGGGATGCCAAAACCCGAAAACTCTACGGATTTAATGGAAGCGGACGCGCTCCTGAATTACTGACGATGGAGGTGTTTAAAGAAAAAGGATTAAATACCGTTCCCCTATTGGGGCCTTTGCCGGTATCGGTGCCGGGTTGCGTGGATGGCTGGTTTGAGATGCACAAGCGTTTCGGAAAACTCCCCATGGAAGAACTCCTGCAGCCTTCCATAGACTATGCAACTAACGGGTTCCCTGTTTCCGAAGTGATTGCCTGGCAGATGGACCATATGTGGCCGGAAATGCAGGATATTCCGGGTTTTCGCAAAACCTATATGCCCAATGGCAAAAACACGCCGAGAAAAGGAGAAGTCTTCAAGAATCCTGATTTGGGAAGAACTTATTCCCTGATTGCCAAAGAAGGCCGGTCCGCTTTTTACGAGGGTGAAATTGCCCGAACCATCGACCGGTTTATGAAAGAAAACGGAGGCTACCTCCGCTATGAGGATCTGAAAAAGCATACTTCTGAGTGGGTAGAGCCAGTCAGCACCAATTATCGGGGATTTGACGTTTGGGAACTTCCCCCCAACGGACAAGGCATCGCAGTTCTTCAAATGTTGAATATCCTTGAGGGCTTTGACCTCAAATCCATGGGGTTTGGAAGTGCAGAATATCTGCATGTGCTCACTGAAGCCAAAAAATTGGCTTTCGAAGATCGGGCAAAGTTCTTTGCTGATCCGGTATTTAACCAAATCCCAGTTGAAACCCTGATTTCCAAAGAATATGCAGCGGAACGTAGAAAATTAATTGACATGAATCGAGCAGCGATGTCCTATCCTGCCGGGGAAATCGAAAAAGGAAATACCACCTATCTGACTGTAGCAGACAAAGACGGCAATATGGTGTCATTTATCCAGAGTATTTACGATGAGTTTGGTTCAGGAATGGTCCCGGATGGATTGGGTTTTGTGTTGCAAAATCGCGGACAACAGTTTAACGTACAGGATCCAAATCATTGGAATTCATTGACCAAAGGAAAGCGGCCTTTTCATACCATTATTCCGGCATTCATTACCAAGGATGGACAGCCTTATATCAGCTTTGGCTTGATGGGTGGCTCGGTACAGCCCCAAGGCCATACCCAAATTGTCATGAATTTGATCGACTTCGGGATGAACCTTCAGGAAGCAGGAGATGCTCCAAGAATGCGGCACAACGGGAGTTCCGAACCTACCGGCTCTAAAATGAGCAATGGTGGTTCTCTCAATCTGGAAAGCGGATTTTCATACGAAGTCATTCGAAAGCTCGAGGAAATGGGCCATCGGGTCGAATTCAGTGTGGGACCCTATGGGGGCTACCAAGCGATCCTTTATGATCCCGTGAATAAGGTGTATATCGGCGCTTCCGAATCCCGAAAAGACGGACAGGCGGCAGGATATTAAGCTAAAAAGAGCCATCAAAAATGGCTCTTATTACATTTAAAGGCTTTTTTGCCAATTCCAACTGTCCCTCATGGAGTCTTCCAAGGAAAATTTTGGGGACCATCCCAAGACATTTTTGATCTTAGTGGTGTCGGCCCAAGTTTTTACCACATCCCCGGGTCTGCGAGGTCCGATAGTATAATTGAGCTTTAGCCCGTTGACTTTTTCAAAAGCATGAATCACCTCCAGCACCGTATTCCCATTTCCAGTTCCTACATTAAATACCTCATAGAAATTTGTATTCTGGTCTTTCAGAAAATCTAAAGCTTTCACATGGGCATCTGCCAGATCCATCACATGGATATAATCCCGGACACAGCTTCCATCAGGAGTATCGTAATCATTTCCAAAAACGGTCAACTTTTCCCGAATCCCGGCAGCAGTTTGCGTGATAAACGGAACCAAGTTTTGAGGCACTCCCAATGGCAATTCTCCGATTTTGGCGGAAGGATGAGCACCCACCGGATTGAAATATCGAAGGGAAATTACCCGGATTGAAGGCTGACTCTTGACATAATCCACCAAAATATCCTCACAGATCTTTTTGGTATTTCCATAAGGGCTTTCGGCATCCTGACGGGGAGTAGATTCGGTCACAGGCAGTACCTCCGGCTGCCCATAGACTGTACAGGAAGAAGAAAAGACCAAATCCTGGATGCCTTTATCTCTCATCCAATCCAGCAAAACCAAAAGCGAACCCACATTATTCTGGTAGTATTTCAAGGGCTGTTTGGTACTCTCTCCCACAGATTTGAAAGCTGCAAAATGAATTACCCCTGCGATCTCATGCTTGCTGGAAATCTCATCCAGTTGCCCTCTTTCATTACAATCACCCTCAAAAAAGGAGAATCTCTTTCCCGTAATTTCTTCCAGTCTATCCAAAACCTTAGAATCGGAATTCGACAAATCGTCCAAAATCACAGGTTCCAATCCGGAGTTCCACAACTCCACTGCCGTATGCGAACCTATATACCCGGCACCACCCGTAATCAAAATTTTTTTCATGTAGCTTAAAAATAAATTTTGGGCAAAACTATCTCAATTCTCGCCAATTCAAAGGTTTTAGGCCATCCAATAATGATTTTTCTGAAATTATCGGAGAAGTATAAATGAGCCTTGGTTTTCTTCAGCCATTTCCTGTCCGGAAAGGGTGTAAAAATAGACCAGACGATAATGATAGGTGCCCGTGGGGGCTTCTTTTCCTTTGATTTCACCATTCCAACCTTGGGAGCCGGAATAGGCCACATTTCCCCAACGGTCAAATACCTGTATTTGGAAATTGACTCCACAATTAGAAACCGGCTCAAAAAGTCCATCAGCAGGCTTAAAACCTGTAGGCATTCTTAGCTCGGGTTTGGTCTCTGAAATCATTCCCATAGCTCTTACTGTGCATCCATTCGTATCGGTGATCATTACTTCATATTGACCGGAAGGCATGGAACTGATGCTTGGACCCTGGTCCAAAAATGACCTTGGAGTAGTACTAGTTGCCGCTATTCCGATCCCTCCGGAAAGATTCCAGGAATAGCGATAAGGAGGTGCACCCCCGCTAACTTTTACCGACAACTCTCCAGTATTTCCTCCCGGGCAACCTCGATTATTTTCGACAAATGCTACGGTCATCGGCGCCAGTTCTTGGATTTGACCGGAAACTGGAAGAGTACAGCCTTTGGAATCTGAAACAAATAGGTTGAATGAGCCTTTAGAAAGCCCCAATACCTCCAAAAACTGCCCATCCCAATTGGATTCCAGGCCATCAATCCGATAAGGAGGTGTTCCACCTTCTATTTTCAGACGGAATTTTCCCGTAGAAGCTCCCTGACAAACAATCGGGAATGTTTCCACCTCTCCGAGAAGCCTCATTTTAAGGGGATCTTTTACTTCTACCTCCAACTCCGCAGAGGCGCATCCCTCCCGGTCCCTAACTTTGATGAAATATTTTCCTGCTGGTAGATTTTCAGCTTTGGTTGATTTTAGATCTGTGGCATGGCTCCAAATGATATCGTAATTCCCCGACCCTCCCAGAATTTTGATTTCCAAATGGCCACTGGATTCTCCAGGACATTGCGGGGAAAGATTTTCCTGAACCAAAATTTCAAGATCATCGGATTGGATGGTCTTCAGCTCTTTTGAAAACAGAATGCATCCTGATCCTGATTTTTTTAGGGTATAAACGATGGAATGGTTGGGCAATTCCGGATTCCATTGGATGCTTACCTTAGAACTTCCCTGGCCATCCTTGATCTGTCCACCCTGAACCAGCCATTCGATGGATTCCCCTGTAATTCCCTGGGGAATCTCATAATTGGTCAATTGACCTGCACAAAACTGAGCAGGTCCCACTGGAAATGGCAATTCCTCCCCTATTCCCAACTGAACTACAAATTCAACTTCTTTTCCTTGACAACCGCCTGCTGATACTGGCGCAGCCTTTATTTTTCCCAATTCCACACCTTCGTTCCATTTGACTTGGAGCTGATTTTCATCCTGAGAAACAATCTCTCCTCCGATCACCTCAATCCAAGTGGCTTTAACCTGGGATTCTCCGTTTTTCATTTGGTAGGTGGATTGGGTTCCTTCACAGGCAGAAGATGGACCACTGATTTGTCCTTCAATATCTTTTACCAGTACCTCAAATTCCAGTGCTTTCACCAAGGCACAAGTACCCGTTCCGGTACTCGCCATTACTTTCACCATAAAATTTCCCGACTCTGAGAATTTGTGCGAAACGGATTTTCCATTTTTGAGTCCACTCCCATCCCCAAAATCCCAAGTAAAGACCGTAAATAGTGGGTTTTCGATATTCACTTTCCAAGTTGACTCCTGATTGAGACAAACCTGATATTTGCCGTCTACTTCAGCAGCATCTTCATTTTCCAGCTTAAGCTCGCTGGGTTTGGACTCAAAGCCAGCTGAATAGCCATAAGAAGACCGCTGACCTGCCCCATAGACGTAAATAATTGCCCCTTCCGGACTAAAGAATCTATTGGCCCCATCTATCAGATTGACTTGGGCATACGAAAAGCCTGCATTTCCGGGAACAGGCTTAAACTGCGAAGTAATGGACAATCCATTTAGCCGGATCTGGCTCAAAGTGGCCGTTGGAGCAATTATATTGGCATTGTTGAAAATAAAACCGGATTCATCAACCGAGTAAAAATCCAGTTCTTTTATTCTCAGTTCATTGTGTTGGAGATTGATCAAAAAAGGATCACCGATAAAACCCGGTGAGGTATTGCAATCCTGACTTTTCGATAGCAAGGAAACCGCAGCAGGTTGGGAGGTCTCTATCGTGGCCACCTCGTCAACCTTGAATTCCATCCGCATGAATTCCCCTTGATTCAAAAAGCCTTTGCTGATACCGTTGACTTTGACCTCGGTATTGTCGGTTCCTGCCAAAACTTTTACCACTTCGCCGGATGTTCTGTTCTTCAGCGGTACATGGATGTAGGATTTACCCCAAAATTCCATCGGTAGGGCCTGATAATACATGTGGTCTCCTGTATCTCCGCATTCGGCAACAGTGGTCATTTTATTTCCTCCGAACACAGCCAGCTTTTTGCAATCCCCTGCATCTGAATTAAGTATCCTGAAACGAGTGCCTGTTAAGTCGCCCAAAGCGCGAATTTGATAACTCTCTCCGGCGTTTAAGGTAATCGTAAAGGGCTGTTTTGCCGGTTTGCCCAGCTCTGTGGCAACTGAGGGAGTGATTTCAATCAGGGTATTATCCTCGTTGGCCAAAACCAATGCCGTAGAAGCCGAATTGTCGGGACCATCAGAAAGCGGTCGAAAATGAGCTGTCACAAAATAATCCTTACTCAAAATATTGACCGGAAGCACCAAAGTGGCATCTGCACTATTCTGCCGGGTGTTGTAGGCATAGACCGAAACCATACCTGAAGTTTTGATCAAAATGGATTTATTTTCCTTTTCTTCAGATTTTCTATGGATGACGTCTTGGGAGACTGAGAAAAATTCTTTTTTAAAAATCTGCCCTTTGGAAAGTGAAAAAGATAGCTGCTGTCCCAGGAAGTCAATAGTTCCGGACACATTTTCATTGGCTGTAATCACTACTACAGCTTTGTCGGGTAAGTTTGGTTTTTGGTTATTTTCCATGAACCCGACCAGAAATTCATTTCCTATCGTGCTTTGAGCTATCCCTGGGATGCTCGTGAAAAATGAAATGCACACCAAAAAGATGATCCATCTTTTGCTGTGCTTCATTTTAGTCGTAAGGGCCTATCAATTTTATATTTTTAAGGGTGTTAACGGACAAGGGTGAATTGCCCTTTAATATTACTCGTTTTTGCAACTCCTTCCAATTCGTAATAATAATTTACTGAATAGGAATATGTTCCGCTTGGAGCTTCTTTACCAGAAACCATGCCATCCCATCCTTTGTTTCCAAAAAATATCAATTGTCCCCAGCGGTTAAAAATCCATAGCTCAAAGGCCGTCTCACAATTGGAAACACCCTGATAAATCAAATCTTTATTAACAGGGTCAAAGCCTGTAGGCATTCTGATTTCCGGAGCCGCTTCGGACACTTTGCCTTCACCTACACTCACACAGCCATTGGAATCCGTAACCTCCAGGCCATAAACACCCGCAGAAAGTCCTGTCACCAAATCCCCGGTAATAGATAAAGTTTTCCAATCAAAAATAAACGGACCATTCTGGCCTTTAGGAATGGCAATTAATTCTCCATTGGATTCCCCCGGACAAGCCGGTTTTTGCAATCGAACATCCACTTCCAAAGGCAAGGGTGAGGAAATTTCAAATTCCACGGGAAGTACACATCCATTGGAATCGATCAGCATCCAAACGTATTTCCCCGGATCCAATTGATCTTTTTGGAAGCTTCCGGAAAATGGATTGCCGGGATCGAAATCAAAATGGTAAGGCGCCACTCCCCCTTGAATAGAAAGATTGATTTTTCCGTCTGATTTTCCATAGCAGGAAGTTCCAAGAGGTTCCAATGTGGCGATTTTCAGAACTTCCGGTTGGGATATTTCCAAATTTTC
>JAJLJS010000330.1:0-2227 GCA_033844545.1 Cyclobacteriaceae bacterium
GTACTTCGAAAGGGTCAGGACGATGCCTGCATAGTTTTTGGCCACTTTGGGCAATTCGTACTTTTTTTCCTTGGCCACCGCATCTTCGATTTTGGCCCATTCGGCCCAAAGGTTGATGTCGGAAGCAGCCTCGACCATTTCTGCCAAATGAGCCCCGCCTACACGGGAAGCTGTTTCCAGAAAATAGATTTCTCCGTCCTCTTTTCCCTTGATGAATTCTGTATGAGAAGCCCCATTTTTCAGCCCAAAAGCCTTCATGATTTGCGCATTGACTTTTTGGATGGCTTTATCATCTGCAGAGCTATATTTCACATTGGCAGAGCGGAATATTCCGCCTCCTTGGGAAATTTCCATGGGAGTAGCCAGATATTTGGAAACGGTGAGGAAAAGAGTCTTGCCATCCAACTGCAATCCATCGGCATGGTACACATCTCCAGGCTTAAACTGCTCCACGAGGTAATAAATCCGGTTATCTCCCAGCTCATCAATTTTTTGCCAAAGGGAATCCTTGTCATGAACCTTGATAATTCCATGCGCAGAGGCTTCAGATCTGGGTTTTAGCACCCAAGGAGGGGAGACTGTATCAGCAAAAGCATTGATCTCTTCATTGTTGAATAGGGCGGAAAAGGCAGGAACTCGGATGCCTGCATCTTTTGCCTTCATGCGCATGGCTAGTTTGTCCCGAAAGTATCTTCCGGTCGTTTGGCCCATACCTGGAATTCTGAGGTTTTCCCTCAAGAAGGCTGCCTTTTCAACGTCGTAATCATCCAAGGCGATAATAGATTCGATCTTATGCTCTTTCATCAACCCGCTCACTCCTTTGAGCAAAAGGTCCATATCCCAATCCAAATCCTGTCCGGGCATATAAAAAACCTCATCGATGTACTCAAATGCCCAAGGCTTGTCTCGCAATTGCTCGGTAGTGACCAAGAAAACCCGATTGCCTTGTTTTTTGAGGGAGGTTAAAAATGCATTGCCTTTGAAGTAGTTAGAAATACAGAGAAAAGTCTTTGATGCTTCCATGAGATTAAAGCTGGTTTTCAATAAACTTAAGCAATAAACTTACACCAAATGCGGTTCCTGTTTTAGTTTTTGAGAATTCAGAATCCGAAAATGCCACCCCGGCAATGTCCAAATGTGCCCAGGCTGAATGCTCATGGGTAAATGCCTGGAGAAATTTTGCAGCGGTAATTGCTCCCGCAAATGGCTTCCCGTGATAATTTTTGATGTCTGCGATTTCGGAGTCCATTTCCTTTCCATAGGAATCCCAAAGCGGCAATGGCCAGGATTTTTCACCTACTTCTTCACCGGCTTTTAGTAGGCCATGGGATAAGTCTCCCTCATTGGCAAAAAGCGCAGCACATTCGTATCCGAAAGTTCCGATACTGCTTCCAGTCAGGGTGGCAAAGTCAATCAGCTGATCCGGCTGGTAATTTTTCACCATATAGGAAAGTCCATCCGCGAGAATCAATCGCCCTTCTGCATCGGTATCAATCACCTCAATACTCAATCCGGCATGACTTCCGATCACCTCGGAAGGGAGGTAGGCGTCCTTATCGATTGCATTTTCTACCGCAGGAACGATCGCTGTGAGGTTGATGGGGAGTTCAAGTTCAGAAATCAATTGTGCACTTGCCAAAACCGCAGCAGCACCTCCCATATCGGATTTCATATGATGCATGCCTTGAGTTTTGATGTTAAGCCCTCCAGTATCGAAGGTGACCCCTTTTCCTACCAAGCCGAGATGGAATTTTGGTTTTGGGCTTCTATATTCCAAAATGATGAACTTAGGTTCTTTGGCAGATCCTCTTCCCACTGCCAGAAAAGCTTCCAGTCCCTCAGCTTTTGCTTTTTTGGAGTCCAAAATCTTTACGGTTATTTTCCCGTTTTTTCCTAGGTTTTTCGCCCAGTCGGCAAGGTTTGCCGGGGTGATTTTATTGGGCGGAAGATCTACCAGCTTGAAAGCCTCAATTTTCGCTGCCGCAATTTTCTCAGCCCTTTCCACCAAGCCTTTCGATTTTTCAAGGAAACTTGAAACACCGACTTTTAGCTTTCTGAAGTCCTTTGGTGGATTCTTTTTATAAAAACCGATGGAATAGCTTCCTAAAATAAAACCTACCAATGCAGCTTCGATTTGTTCTGAAGAAAACTCTGAGGAGAAATCCAGATAGGCCTCCTTTTCCACCAATTTGTCATGCTTGGAAAGGATTCTCCGGAATGAGGTTTC
>JAJLJS010000331.1:0-1112 GCA_033844545.1 Cyclobacteriaceae bacterium
AGACCCAGTAGTAGGACTTCCATCGGATTGCTCCATTCTTGGTGACATAGACAGCTGTTAGCGGATGTTGGTATTCAAAGGGTTCTATCTTATCCGGATAAGACCTTTTAGAGAAGCTATGAACCGAAGCGGGTGTTTCCATGTCCAGAGCTTCATGGGGTCGTACTTGATTGTATTCTACCACAAAATCATTGAGTTTTCGCTGTTGGGCTTTTAGGTTGAATGCCGGAGGCCTGGTACAACAGGCCTTTAGATCCCGGTGCATTCGTTCATGTCGTCCGTTCTGTTGGGGTTTCCCAGGGTCAGAAAACACGGGGAGTATTCCCAGATCGATCAGCCAGTAGGAGAGTCTGGAGAACCTGGCGATTGCCCTTGTGGAGCCAAAAGGAGATCCATTGTCGGTGTGGAATTGCTGGGGCATTCCATACTCTTTGAAGATCCTTTTTAAGGTGCTTCTTACCGATAGGAAGTCTTCTCGATGATGAGCCTTGGCCGAGAAAAGGAAGCGACTTTTTGAATCAGCGACCGTAAAAGGGTGACAATACGTCCCGTTGCCCATCTTGAACTTGCCCTTATAGTCGGCACTCCAGATCTGATTGGGTTGATCAGGGTCAAAAATGGGATACTGGGGTGTGACCCTTCGCAGTTTTCTTCGAGGCAGGATCAGACCATTTCGGTTCATGATATTATTGACCGTTACCGTGGAGGGGATCATCTCTAAAGGAAAATCCTGTTGAAGGAGCTTGTGAATCTTTCTTGCTCCCCAGGTTCGGTGGGCCTTGCGGAGTTGAATGATCTTGTCCTCGACCTCTTGAGAGGTTCTGTTGGGATGTGAGTAAGGGGCGCGGGGCTGAAGTTCCAATCCCTTTATTCCTAGATTTTGATACCGGCTGATCAGAAGATAAGCGGTCGGCCGGGAGATCTCAAAGGCCCTGCAGAGCTCAGAAAGGGTGTAGAGACCGGAGTTGAATTCATTGATAAATTCCACTTTTTGATCCATGGTTGAAGCATTTTTCCAAGGCATAATCTGCTGCTTTATTCAAGCAAATTATGATTCAAAAAGTGTAAAGCATGTCCCTTTAACGTTGTAAACTATGTCCCTTTACCGTACC
>JAJLJS010000332.1:0-1213 GCA_033844545.1 Cyclobacteriaceae bacterium
GAAATGCCCCACCTTTTTGTGGTCAAGGATGGAATTACAGCTCAAGACAAGATTCTCATTGAGGGCTTGAGAAAGGTAGAAAACAATCAAAAAATCAAATTTGATTTTGTGTCTCAGGAGAAAGTCATCGCAGGCCTGAACAAGCTTCACGCTGAATAAAATTTCAATCTAAATCTTGAAAAAGGATGTTTAGTAAATTTATTCAACGGCCTGTTCTAGCGATAGCTATTTCTTTGGCCATCATCTTCTTGGGAATTCTGGCCATCAACACCCGGCCAGTTTCCCAGTTTCCTGAAATTGCCCCTCCTAGGGTCAATATATTCATTGCCTATCCCGGTTCCAGTGCGCAAGTGCTGGTAGAATCTACGCTGATTCCGCTTGAGCGTGCTATCAATGGGGTTCAAGGCATGCAGTACATCATTTCCGATGCCACCAGTGCCGGAGAGGCTACTATTCAGGTGGTGTTTGAGCCAGGCACAGACCCAAATGCTGCCGTAGTCAATGTAAAAACACGAGTGGATCAGGTGATGAATAATCTTCCTCCTTTGGTACAAAGAGAGGGCGTAATCATTACCCCTATCCAGCCGAGTATGTTGATGTATGTCAATCTGTTTTCTACAGATAAGAATGCGGACGAGAAGTTTCTTTACAATTACGCCAACGTTCATATTCTTCCCGAACTGGCCCGTATTCCGGGAATGGGACGCGCCCAGATTTTGGGTAGCCGGCAGTATGCGATGCGGGTTTGGCTAAAACCTGACCGGATGAGAGCCTACAATATTTCTACCGAGGAAGTATTGGAAGCCATCGATGAACAGAGCGTGATTGGACGTCCAGGGCGATTGGGCCAGGCATCCGGTAAGACCGCACAATCCCTCGAATATGTGTTGACCTACAAGGGCCGATTCAACAAGCCGGAAGAATATGAGAATATTATTGTTAAAGCCAATCCTGAAGGAGAAATCCTGAAGCTGAAGGACATTGCGGAGGTAGAGTTGGGAAGTGAGTTTTTCGATATCTATTCCAATAAAGATGGGTACCCTGCTGCCTCCATGGTTTTGAAGCAAAACATCGGAAGTAATGCCAGTAAGGTCATCGAAGATGTAAAGCTCAAACTTAAAGAACTGGAGAAAGACTTCCCTCCGGGGATGAGTTACGAAATCAACTACGACGTGTCCAAGTTTGTGGATGCCTCAATCGATAAGGTCATGCA
>JAJLJS010000333.1:0-1598 GCA_033844545.1 Cyclobacteriaceae bacterium
TCCAAAACCGCCGTGGTATTGTGATAAAGTCCTTCGGCTCTTTTTTCAAAAAGAGAGGCTACGATCACTACCCCCAATTCTTTGGCCAGTGCACCAAGCACGTCCGTTGATGGACCGGGAATGGCTTCTGCCAACTTGAAGTTTTCGTAATCTTCCACGTCACAGAAATAAAGCGATCTAAAAAGTTCCTGCAAAACCACCACCTGAGCTCCTTTTTGGGCTGCGGTGCGGATTCCTGCAATAGTTTTTTCCATGTTTTGGTCCACATTCCCAGTGCAACTGAGCTGAACCAATCCAACTTGAACGGTTTTGTTTGCCACGGCTTAGAGTAATTATTTAGGGTACAAAGATACCGTGGATAGGGGGGAATGGCAAATGGGTTTCAGGATTGGAAAATTGAAAATTTGAAGATTGCAAGATTTGGGTGTGGATTTGCTTTAAAAAGCAGTGTGATTTAATAATTTAGTGGCATGCGAAATTGCGTCCTATATTTTGTATTAATTCTTGTTTTTCCAATTGATTCCTTAAGTCAAACATTTAGGGAATTTGAAGAACGAGCCCGTACCTATCATCAAAAAGGTGATTTGGACTCAGCTATCCGTGAATATTCCATTGCTCTGCTTTTTTTTCCGAATAATCCAATAGCTCTATATAATCGAGGGGTCTATAAATTGGAATCTTTTGAATTTGAACCTGCGATTAAAGATTTGAAAAAGTCTATCTTTTATAAATTTCCTGAGCCCGTTCACCCTTTAAGAAATATTGGAACCTGTTTTTCTGAATTGGGTAATTTAGATTCTGCACTGATCTATTTTGAAAAGGCCTTGGAGGTAAACCCGGATTCCTATTCAATATTAAAAGATAAAGGGTTAGTCTACTATAAACTGGGAATGCTTAATCAAGCTCTTGAAACATTTAATAAAGCCTTACAAATTGAGCCTACCTACGCTCCAATCCTGACTGGAAGAGGGCAAGTATATCAGGACCTAGGGGAATTTTCCAAAGCAATGAATGACTATACTCGGGCAATTTCTTTGGACAAAACATCCTATGATGCCTTTAATAATAGAGGAAATATCAAAAAAGAATTAGGTGATTTTGAGGGGGCAATTTTGGATTACGAAAAAGCGATTAAAATCTACCCAGATTATTATTTGACCTATTTTAATTTAGGAGTGGTTTTTATGGAATCAAAAGACTTCGATAAAGCCATTACGTATTTCTCCAAATCAATTGATTTAAATCCCTATTATGAGGAGGCCTACTTGAACCGAGGAGTCACTCGAGCTCAATCTTCATCTAAAGATTATTTAGGCTCAGTTTTAGATTTCTCAAAAGCAATTGAGTTAAACCCATATAGTGCGGTAAATCACAACAATAGAGGATTTACAAGAATGAATCTAGGAGATTTTGAAATGGCATTGGAAGATTTTAACACTGCAATCAGCTTGGATCCAAATTATGGAATGGCTTATAAAAACAGAGCCAGATCAAAGGTTAAATTAAATCGCATTTCTGAAGCATGTGAAGACTACAACTCCGCAATCCAAAAAGGTGAACCGGTCTCTGAAAAAGAGCTTAGTGTATGTAATTGAACC
>JAJLJS010000334.1:0-17544 GCA_033844545.1 Cyclobacteriaceae bacterium
CATGGCTACCTGATCGCAGAGCAATTCCACTGATTCCATTCGATGCGTGCTCAGAATGACCGTCGTCCCTTTGGATTTCAATTCCAAAATTTCATTTTTGATCACTTCGGCATTTACCGGATCAAAACCTGAAAAAGGTTCGTCAAGAATTAACAGAGAAGGCTCATGGATACAGGTGGAGATAAACTGCACCTTTTGGGCCATTCCTTTGGAGAGATCTTCGATTTTCTTTTCTCTCCAGGAATAAATATCCATTTTTTCCAACCAGCCTTTCACCTTTGTTTTGGCCTGCTGCTGGTCGAGCCCTTTGAGCCTCGCAAAATAGATCAGCTGATCCCAAACTTTCATTTTTTTATAGAGTCCCCTTTCTTCCGGGAGATAGCCGATTTTACGGATATCCTCTGGAGAAAGAACTTGGCCATCCAAGAGAACAGTGCCTGAATCTTGCTCGATGATCTGGTTGATGATTCGAATCAGGGTAGTTTTGCCGGCTCCATTCGGTCCCAAAAGTCCAAAAATCACCGCATTGGGGACATGGATATTTACGTCTGAAAGGGCCCTATGGCTTCCGTAAGACTTATTCAGCTGATTTATTTCCAACATTTTATTCCACAGTAACAGATCCTACACCTACATCAATGATCACTTCCAAAAGTTTGGGATCTGAGGATTTGTAGCCCCTCGTGACATAAATTCCCTTTTCTGTTGATTTAAGGTATTTGGGAATCACGGTCCGGCACATGGGTGTAGTTCTCATTTTCAGGCGGACTGGCACATCTTCCGGGGGCAATACCAAATGAACGCTCCCAACACTGACCGCAGAGATGACTTGGCACCCATGGGGCATCCCCTCTGAAAAATCCAAGTCGATTTTACCATAATCCACCTCGAAGATCATTCTTCTTGCATTCGTAAAGTTTGCTTTTTTCACCTCCAAATTCCCCATACTGATGGTGACCAACAAGGTATCCATGGCCACACTATTGGGGATATTTTGGCTATAAAATAAGGACACATCACTGCTCGCGCTTCGGATAGCCATATTGGAAATGGAGATCTGACTGAGATCCAGTTCAGCTTTTCCCATTCCAAGGGAAAAATTCATATGGTATAGAAAATTGGAACTTAGGCCTAAATCCCAAGTATGGTCATAATCAGTTCCGGAGGAAAAAAGCTTTGAGGTGATGCTTTTCCCCAAATTATCGGATTCTACATTTTTGTGAACCAGGGATGCATTTAAAATCCCCTTGGAAATTGAGTGTTTAAACTCCGGCAAAATATTGGATTGTGCCAAGTGTCCATGGATGTAAATCGGATCTTGGAGCATATTCCTTTTGAGATTGACTACGCTCTTGTAAGAGGTGAAATCAAGAACTACGATCTCAAAACCTTTTTTTTCTGAGACTTTATATTCTTTTACAAATTGCGCCTGTCCGGTATTTAGCCCCAAAAGGATCCAGGTAATAATCAGACACAGTTTTTTCAACATACGCTTAGGGTACGAGGGGCTTGGTAAAAGGTTTTTTAAAAATATAAAAAAAGCCAGAATTGCTTCTGGCTTCTTAAGATTTAGAAAAATTCCTTCATTTTATCAAAAAAGGACTTTTCCGGCCTTCCCGGGTCGGGCTTAAAGTTCTCAGAGTTTTTCATGCTTTCCAAGGCAGCTCTTTCCTCTTTGGAAAGCTGGGTAGGAGTCCAGACATTGACCATAATCAACTGGTCCCCCCGGCTATAGCCATTGATGTCTTTAATTCCCTTCCCTTTTAAGCGAAGCATTTTGCCACTTTGGGTTCCCGGATCAATTTTGATTTTCACCTTTCCGTCGATAGTGGGTACTTCCACCGAATCCCCCAAGGCAGCTTGGATAAAGGAAATGTAAAGGTCAAAGATCACATTGTTTCCTTCTCGCTGGAAAGTACTTTCTTCGGCCTCCTCAATGACAATTAACAGATCCCCCGGGATCCCGCCTGGGATTTCGTTTCCTTTTCCGGACATGCTGAGCTGCATCCCGTCTCCCACACCTCCGGGAATATTGATGGTAATGACCTCTTCCTTGACAATTAGGCCACGAGAATCTGCTTCAGCCGGTTTTTTGTCCACGATTTGACCTGAACCTCCGCAGACGGCACAGGTCGATGCAGACACCATCTGACCCAACATGGTATTGACCACTTTTTGGATTTGGCCAGTACCATGACAGGTAGTGCAAGACTTAAAGCTGACACCCGGTGCCACGACATGTCTTTTTACTTTGATTTTCTTTTCAACACCGTTGGCGATTTCCTGCAGATTCAACTTTAGCTTGACGCGTAGGTTAGTGCCTTTTTTAGTGCGTCGGCCTCCACCACCACCTCCAAAGAACGACCCGAAACCACCTCCTCCGAAAATGTCCCCAAATTGGGAGAAGATGTCTTCCATATTCATTCCTCCACCGCCAAATCCTCCATTTCCGCCTAGACCTTGATGCCCAAACTGATCATACCTGGCTTTTTTGTCAGGGTTACTCAGAACTTCATAAGCTTCCGCAGCTTCTTTGAACTTCTCTTCGGCTTCTGGATTGTCGGGGTTTTTATCCGGATGGTATTGGATTGCCAATTTCCGATAAGCTTTTTTGATCTCATCGGCACTGGCAGATTTGGATATACCCAATACCTCGTAGTAATCTCTTTTTGTCATATCTCTTTAGGCTCCAGTCACAACTTTTGCGTAGCGCACCACTTTATCTCCAAGGGTATACCCTTTTTCAACCACATCAATTACAGCTCCCTTCATTTCCTCGGAGGGGGCAGGTATCTGGGTAATTGCCTCCTGGGTATCCGCGTCAAATGGCTTGCCTACCAAATCCTCCATCACCTTCAGACCTTTGGATTCAAGAACACGAACAAGCTTATGAAAAATAAGCTGGCTTCCTTCCTTGATTTTGGCTACCTCAGTTTCGTTTTCTGCAGCTTTAAAGGAACGCTCGAAATCATCCACAATAGGAATCAAATCTTTCAATACCTCCTCTGAGGCAGTTTTAATCAAGTCAATTCTTTCCTTGGCAGTCCGCTTCCGGAAGTTTTCAAAATCAGAATACAGTCTCAAATACTTATCCTTGAGCTCTGCTACCTCAGCCTCCAATTTCTCAGATCCTGCTGATTCTGGGGCTTCTTCAAGATTATTTTCTTCAGTATTTGGGGTCTCCTCGATCAAATGTTCCTCGGTTTGTACTTGTTTCTCTTGATCTACTTGTTCCTTATTTTTCATAAAATTTTTAAGCAATAGTCGGTCGGTTGGGAGGCAGCAATGATTTTGCCAGAGCACTCATTCTGCCAAAGTGGCACCTTTAGGCATGGATTGCCTGCCAGATCAAATCTTTCAGCTGTGGAAGGTTAAACTGGCTCACAGAGGAAATGAAGACATGAGGAATCCCTTTGGGCACTTCTTTTTCCATTTCTTTCATGAGTTCCTCATCCAACATATCTGCTTTGGAAATGGCCAACAAGCGCTTTTTATCCAACAATTCAGGATTGTACTTTTCAAGTTCTCCCAAGAGAATTCTGTATTGAACGCCAATGTCCGGAGCATCTGCAGGGATCATAAACAACAAAATAGAATTTCGCTCGATGTGACGAAGAAACCGGATTCCCAAGCCTCGACCTTCTGCTGCGCCTTCAATAATTCCGGGAATGTCTGCCATTACGAATGACTTATCATCCCTGTAGCTGACAACACCCAGGTTTGGGACGAGGGTGGTGAAGGGGTAATCTCCGATTTCGGGCTTTGCCGCTGAAATGGCAGATAAGAGTGTGGATTTTCCGGCATTCGGAAATCCAACCAAGCCTACATCAGCAAGTAGTTTCAGCTCCAGAATAATCCATTCCTCGATTCCAGGTTCTCCGGGCTGAGCGAAATGCGGTGCCTGATTGGTGGCGGTTTTGAAGTGATCATTACCCAATCCACCTCTTCCTCCCCGGGTCAATATCACCTCTTGGCCGTCCTCAGTGATTTCAAATCTCTTTTCTCCTGTCTCAGCGTCTTTCGCCACTGTTCCCAAGGGGACATCCAAAATCACATCCTTTCCGTCTGCTCCTGTTCTTTTGCCACCTTCTCCGCCTTTTCCGGCATCCGCAATGACATGCTTTTTATATTTCAGGTGTAGCAAAGTCCAGTGTTGGGCATTTCCCCGAAGGATAATATGACCACCGCGTCCGCCATCTCCTCCGTCTGGGCCACCTTTTGGTACATGCTTTTCCCGGCGAAAGTGTACTGAACCTGCTCCACCGGCACCGGATCTGGAACAGAATTTTACGTAATCAATGAAATTGGAATCTGCCATTTTTTGAGAAAGAAAAAGGCTAAGCCCTAAAGCTTAGCCAAGTCTTAGATTGCAAATTTAGAAATTCGCTGGAAATCAGTAGCTATCGA
This sequence comes from Cyclobacteriaceae bacterium, assembly GCA_033844545.1. Taxonomy (GTDB): domain Bacteria; phylum Bacteroidota; class Bacteroidia; order Cytophagales; family Cyclobacteriaceae; genus Algoriphagus. The sequence goes on from JAJLJS010000334.1 coordinate 4,408, forward strand.
TAGCGGAAGAGATTTTGAAAAAAATTTCTTCAATCGCGCCTACTCCGTTGATTTTCTTTAGCTTACCTTGCTTTTGATAGTATTCTGCCACCGGAAAAGTCTCCTCCTGATACACAGAAATTCGGGTATTGATCTTCTCATCGTCCTGGTCATCAACCCGTCCGGAGGTCTTTCCTCTTTCTTTGATTCGCTCCCTCAAAATATTTTCAGGAACATCCAAGGCGATCATTCCTGAAATGCTCATTCCGTTCTTTTCCAACATGACATCCAGTGCTTCTGCCTGAGCAGTGGTTCGGGGAAACCCGTCGAAGATAAAACCCTTGGAATTTTTTGTAGAGTTAATTTTGTCCTCCACCATACTGATTACCACTTCATCAGGCACCAATCTGCCTTCATTCATGTATTTTTTGGCCAGATTTCCAAGATCAGTACCTTCTCCCAGATGTTTTCTAAACAAGTCACCGGTAGAGAGGTGTGTCAAGCCGTATTTTTCAATGATTTTTTCACTTTGGGTGCCTTTTCCTGCACCTGGAGGTCCAAAAAGAACAATATTGAGCATTTGTAGAATCTTAATTTAAGTGGAACTCAGCTGATAAATGTTTTGGAGATTTCTCCCCAAACCATCATAGTCCAAGCCATAACCGACGACAAATTTATTGGGAATTTCAAAACCCACATAATCCAAAGGGTAATTAAAGCGAAATGCTTCCTTTTTAAAGAGAAGCGTTGCAATCGCTAATTTTTTCGGATTCTGTTTTCCCAGCTCTTCCAGGAGGTATTTCATACTTATCCCAGTATCTACAATATCCTCTACGATGATCACTGATTTCCCTTGAATATCTGCCGATAACCCAATGAGAGATTTCACTTTTCCAGTAGTCTCCGTACCTGCATAGGAAGATATTTTGACAAACTCGCAGGCAAGCTCCAGATCGATTTCTTTGGCGAGGTCCGCCATCACCATAAAGGACCCATTCAAAACTCCCAAAAGAATAACCCTTTCACCCTTGAAGTCCCGGGAAATTTGTTTGGCTATTTCCCTAATCCTTTCCTGGATTTTTTCTGTTTGGAGGTATACCTCGAATTCTTTGTCGTGAAGTTTTACCTTATTCATCGTCTAAAGGGCTTTCAGGAGATACTTATACATGCGGATCATCGCTTCCAAATCGGCAATTGAGACTTTTTCCTGTGGAGTATGAACATGGTCTTCAGGTGCTCCGATAAAACACCAATCAATTGCGTAAGGAGAAAATTGAATCTCTCTTCCGTCACTACCTCCATGAGCTTCCACCTCCAGTTGGTAAGGAATTCCGCTCTCAGATGCTAAAGTAATAATCCGGTCGAGAAACTTTTTTCTCGGAATAAATTTGTCCCGGATAGAAATGACTACTCCTTCATGGTGATGGACTCCCTCAGTCACCCAGGTAATGTCCGAAATCAAAGCCTGCTTGATTGGAGATGTCTCTTGGATAAATTTCAACAAAAAGGGCATACTTCCTCCCCCATGTTCTTCATAGGTGGAAAATACCACCCATCCATTTTCCAAATCCTCACAGAGTTCCAGTGTGGAAAAAATCCCCAACCTGTTGTCTAAATACGCACCTTGAAGGAATTCCCCATCCATTTTAAAGTCCTGCTCAAAGGACAGCCTCGTTCCCCGTTCAATTTTTCTTGGGAAATCATGATAAATTTCCTCTTCCTCCCCAATCAGTTTACATCTTATTTCGCCCAAAGAATCTTGTCCGATCAATTTTGTCCCAGGAATTATTTCTGGACCACCTATGGGAATTAGCTGATTAGTATACCTAACCATAAAGCCTATCGTATCCAGATGCGCAAAAACGGCTGTTTTTGGCTCTCCAAACTTCAATAAGAGGCAATCGTGAAAATTTTCACCAAAGTAGATTTCGGGAGCAACTCTCCAATGACTCTTCCGTTGAAGCACATATTGGTGAATGAACGAACTAATTCTTGATTCATCTCCGGAAACGCTTGGGATCTCAAGCAAGTCCGATAAAAAATTCCAATTTGGCATTAATTGTGTTGTTTAATTGAAACATTTTCCAAAAAAGGTGTATTTATTTCTGACTGACAATTGGGAATTAAATTATTCATCTAGATTTGCAGTAAGTTAAAAGTTTATAAATTTGCCTATCAATCCATCAATCACTTAAAATAAATCTGAACAAAAATTTTTTCTCATGAAAAAACTAATACTATCAACAATTATGGCTGGAGCCTTGGCAGTAGCTGCTAACGCCCAGGACTTCAACAAATGGTCAATTGAGGCCGGAGGTGGTTTCAACAAACCGATGGCTCCGCTTACTGGTGGGTACCTATCTCCAACTCTAAACCTTGGACACGTTGAATTTGGCGCACGCTACATGTTCAATGAGAAATTCGGTTTGAAGCTTGATTATGGTTTTGGCTCAGTGAAAGAAGTGAATGGTGAAAGCCCTTCTTTTAATACAAAATACAATCGGCTAAACCTTCAAGGTGTAGCCAACATCGGACGAGTGATGAACTTTGAATCCTTCACCAGAAGATTCGGACTATTACTTCACGGTGGTGCCGGTATCGGTCTAGTCAATCCTGAAGAAAATCAGTTTAATGATTTTGATGACAACGTTTACACGTTGATCTTCGGAATCACTCCTCAATTCAAGATTAGTGAAAAAGTTGCTTTGGTAGGTGACATCTCTACAGTCCTTAACGGTAGACAAACAGTTACTTGGGATGGAGCAACTTTTATCTATCCTGACCTTACCAATGGCTTCTACGGTGCTAACGGAACTTGGTGGTCTGGTACTTTAGGATTGAATATCTACCTTGGAAAAGCAGAGCAGCATGCTGACTGGTATATTGCTGCTGACAAGTATGCTACCAAAGAAGAATTGGCTACTCAGATCAACGGTATCAAAGACATGTTGAAAGATTCTGACGGTGATGGAGTTCCTGACTATCTTGATAAAGAACCTAACACTCCAGCAGGGGCAAGAGTTAATTCTTCCGGTATGACATTGGATTCTGACGGTGATGGAACTCCTGACCATATGGATAAGTGTCCATTCTTACCTGGCCCAGCTTCTACCAATGGCTGTCCAGTAGAAGAAGTTAGAGAAGAAACTGACTTCTTGAAGAAGGCAATCAACGATGGTTATGTTAACGTTTACTATGCATTCGATAGCGACAAGCCACTAGGATATTCTGTAAGTGCTGCACAATATGTGTCAAACTTCATGAAGAGAAATCCAAGTGTGAAAGTTGAAATCAAAGGTTACGCTGACGAATTGGGTCCAGAAGATTACAACATGAAGCTTTCTGAAAGAAGAGCTAAAGCTGTATATGATCTATTGATTGCTTCTGGTATCGATGGTTCTAGATTGTCTTACAAAGGATATGGCGAAGACACCAGCGTGGACAAGGCTTCTGCTGATGCTCGTCAAATGGCAAGAAGAGCAAGCTTCGAAGTAAAATAATTAACCAATATACAATTAAGAGCCCGGCTGAAAAGTCGGGCTTTTTTGTTTTATGTCATTCCATGCAAAGTTTTCTTACATTTGAATCGTCATCCTTAATTACCTACGCTAAATGAAGAAGTTTATAACCTTAATACTCCTCCTCGGAGTCAGCAGTTCCCTTTTTGCCCAAAAGGAATTTAATCAATGGTCCCTGGAAATAAACGGGGGATTCAATAAGGCGATGGGGCCATTAACAGGCGGATATTATTCCCCAACTCTTAACATTGGCCATGCAGATATTGCAGGAAGATATATGTTTAATGAGTATTTCGGGATTAAAGGAGACTTGGGATTAGGTGTTTTCAATGAAACCAAGGGAAAAAGTCCTGAATTCAAAACTAATTACATCCGGGTAAATGCTCAAATGGTCATGAACGCTGGTAGGATGCTTAGTTTTGAAAATATCAGCAGAAGAATCGGACTATTGACCCACTTTGGAGCTGGATTTGGAAGAATGTCTTTTGAGCAATCTACGTTTGACTTCAATGAACCGGATTATGTCTATAATATTATAGCAGGATTGACAAGCCAATACAAAATCTCCGAGCGGGTTGCCTTGACCGGTGACATCACTTACATCCATAACGGTCGTCAAACCTATACTTTTGACGGCAATGCCTATAATGCACCCGTCCAACCAAACCCTCCTGCTAATCCCTTTGTTCACGCACCTGCCGGTTGGTGGACCGGAACTCTTGGATTGAATTTTTATCTAGGTAAAAATGAACAGCATGCAGACTGGTACATTGCTGCAGACAAATACGCCACCAAGGAGGAGCTTGCCACTCAGATCAACGAAATCAAAGATTTGCTCAAAGACTCAGATGGGGATGGTGTATCTGACTATTTGGATAAAGAACCCAATACCCCTGCCGGAGCCCATGTTTCTTTCAATGGAGTAACCTTGGATTCTGATGGGGATGGAACAGTGGACCATTTAGACAAATGTCCTTTCCTTCCTGGACCGAGTGCAAATGGCGGTTGTCCTTTGGAAGAAATTGTTGACCAAACTGATTACCTGAAAAAAGCCATTCAAGACGGATATGTGGCAGCATATTTTGCCTTTGACAGCGCAATCCCCGCTAGCTACTCCATCAACTCTATTTCCTTTGTTTCCAATTTTCTGAAGAAAAATCCAGGCGTTAAGCTCGAAGTAAAAGGGTATGCAGATGAAATTGGACCGGAAGATTACAACATCAAGCTTTCCGAAAAAAGAGCAAAATCCGTCTATGACATCTTGATTTCTTCCGGAATTGATGCTTCCAGATTGAGTTATAAAGGTTACGGTGAAGACACCAGCGTGGACAAATCTTCTCCCGATGCCCGGCAAATGGCCAGAAGAGCCAGCTTCGAAATCAAATAAGCTCTGAAATGCCCGGTCAGTTAACCGGGCATTTTTTTTTAACTTTAGCCCATGTTTATTCTGAATGAGAGACCCAGCATTGCGGATAAATTCCTGATGGAGTTACGGGAGATTTCTGTCCAAAAAGATAAAATGAGATTTAGGAAAAACTTGGAACGCCTAGGTGAAATTTTGGCCTATGAAATCTCCAAAACTTTGGAATACCGGGAAACTGAAATCCAAACCCCTCTAGCCAAAATGAATCTCCAAACCCCAACCGAGAATCCGGTAATTTTTGCAGTTTTGAGGGCTTCTCTTCCATTTTATCAAGGATTTTTGAATTATTTTGACGAAGCTGAGAGCGGGTTCATCGGAGCATTTAGGGTAGAAGGAGAATCCATAGAAATAAACCTCGGCTATCATGCTTCCCCTAATTTGGAAGGAAAAACTATTATCCTCGCCGACCCTATGCTAGCTACGGGGAAATCTTTTTTAAAATCAATTCAAACTCTTCTTGCTCACGGGACTCCCAAAATCATTCACATTGCCGCTGTGATCGCTTCTCCGGAAGGAATCCAATTTCTTCAGGACAACCTAAAAATCCCATTTAAACTTTGGATAGGTGCCCAAGATCAACAACTAAATTCGAAATCTTATATTGTCCCCGGCTTGGGAGATGCAGGCGATTTGGCCTTTGGACAAAAAATTTAACGAATGATTCCTTATTTATTTCTACTTCTAGGACTTGCTATCCTACTATTTGGAGGGAAATTCCTAGTGGATGGTGCGACATCAATTGCCTTCAAACTAGGAATGAGTTCCGGACTGATCGGACTTACCGTGGTCGCTTTTGGAACTTCCGCCCCAGAGCTTTTGGTCAGTGTCAATGCTGCCCTCAAGGGCAACAGCGACATTTCCATCGGAAATGTGGTGGGCTCCAATATCGCCAATATAGCCTTGGTGCTAGGACTATCGGGGCTTTTTTACCCAATCTTAATCAATCGAACCCAGCTCAGGTTTGATTATACTTTGATGGTCTTGGTGACGATCGTGTTCTACCTGATAAGTTTCAACGGGAAGGTAAGTTTCTGGAATGGCCTTTTCCTTTTCGGTGGTTTTTTGGTTTTCAATCTCTATTTATTCCGAAATCTGGGCAAAGGGATTGTTAATGAAAATGAGATGGTGGAAGAAGAATTGGAGGAGGTGAAAAATTATTCTTGGCTCAGTTCGATAGGCTTGTTTTTTGGCGGAGTCATAGGGCTTTATGCGGGGTCTGAACTATTGGTAGAGAATGCAGTCCTTATTTCCAGAGATTTTGGAGTCAGTGAAAGAGTCATTGGGGTGACCATCATTGCCATCGGTACCAGCCTGCCTGAATTAATCACCTCCATCATGGCGGCACTTTCCAAAAGAACGGACCTGGCTCTTGGAAATATTCTGGGTAGCAACATCATGAACATTCTTTCCATCATAGGATTGACCGCTATAATTAAACCGATTACCGTTTCTCAGGAATTCCTTTCTTCTGACTACCTATGGATGATTGGATTCTCTTTGTTCTTGTTCCCTTTGATGAAAACCAAAATGAAAATTTCCTTATTTGAAGGTACCATCTTACTTCTTGGCTATGGGCTTTATATTTTCTTTCTGCTATGAATGAAGATTTGATCACCTTCCTGGGAATCTATTTCCTTTGCATTTTCAAGTTTATCGCAGGCCCGGTATTTGGATCGGCAGCAGGCTATACTTTTTGGAAAATTATCCTGGTCACTCTTTCAGGAATGATGTCCAGTGTATTGATTTTTACATTTGTGGGCTCAAAAATAAAAGCCTGGATTGAAGGCAAGTGGATGAAAAAAGGCCCTGTTTTCACCAAAAAGTCCAGAAACATCGTCCGAATTTGGCTGAAATACGGGGAAATAGGAATCGCATTCCTCACGCCACTAATCCTTACTCCAGTGGGTGGAACACTCATATTGGTATCTTTCGGCACCAAAAAAAGACGGATCTTTTTTCACATGTTTTGGAGCGGACTTCTTTGGGCAGCCTTCTTCAGCTTGACGATTCAATACATCTTGTCTATTCCTTTTTTTGAAAAACTAATCGGATAAATTATCCTCGTCCGGAAGAATTTCGATGTCCTGAATCAATACCCTTTGGGAAATTTTCTGTCCGGTCAAGGTTGCGGCAAGGCCTCCCATAGCGGTCTCTTTGTATCGGCTTTCCATGGATGCGCCGATTTCACCCATCGCTTCTACACATTCGTCTACTGGAATCACAGCGTTCACATTGGCTAAAGCAATTTGTGCAGAGCTAAATGAGATCGCAGCTGCACTGGCATTTCTGACTACACAGGGTACTTCTACCAGTCCGGCCACAGGATCACAAACAAGCCCCAACATGCACTGGATTGTCACGGCCACAGCATTGAAAATCTGATCCACGTTCCCTCCCAAGCAATGGACAATAGCACCCGAAGCCATGGCTGCCGCAGAGCCCGTTTCAGCCTGACAACCACCAACAGCACCTGCTAGGCTAGCTTTCTCTTCAATAATCAGCGCAATTCCGGCCCCGATCAACAACCCTTCCGTGATCATTTCATCTGAAAGCCCATGGATTTCTTGTAGGGTGACCAATGTGCCTGGAAGAATGCCTGATGCACCTGCCGTAGGAGCAGCCACCACCCTTCCCATGCAGGAATTAACTTCTTTGGCAGCTAGCGCCCGGGAAATCAGCTTCTGAAACTCCGGGGAAAGAACTGTTATCGGATGGTTGAAGACTTTCTTTGCGCCGTTGTTGATCATCCCAGACCGGGAGGACATATCTTCCTCAAGTCCCGTTCTGACTGCATCTTTCATCACTCCATAAGCTTGGGCCAATCCATCCAGAATTTTCTCCCGGGAAGAATTCTTTTGCTCTACTTCGTACTCGATGACAGATTCTACAAGAGAAACCTTCTTTGTCTCACAATATTCTTTCCAACCTTTAAAACTTTCAAAGAGGTAACACATAGGGTAATTTGGGTTTAATTCTTAGTCATTGAGGCAAGCCTCAGAAATTAAAATTGATCGTCTGCTTGATGGCAGGATCAAGGCTTAATGCAACCGGGCATGTCCTTGCGGCATTTTTTAGCTTTTGGATCATTCCGGCATCTTGGACCGGATTTTCCCAATGAAAATCCACGATTATTTCCGCGATTTTTCTTGGACCGGACTGCATCACCTTGGTGACCTCCCAAGAAAGTCCGTCCAGAGCCAAACCATCTCTCTCTGCAACTATCCCCATGATGGTCACCATACAACTCCCTAACGCAGCCGCTACCAAATCCGTTGGGGAAAATTTTTCCCCTTTCCCGTTGTTGTCAACTGGGGCATCGGTTAGGATCTGAGTTCCAGATTGAACATGCTCAGATTGGGTCCTCAAATTCCCCAAATACGAACTTTTTATAGTGGGCATAAACTCTTACTTTTAAAATGCAGTTAAATACTTTAAACCAAAAATAGGGCAATATTTTCGACCAATTCGAATGAATAAGCTGAAATTCCTTTTTCCTCTCTTCCTTGTCTTGCTAAGCACCAGTGTATTTGCCCAAAGGGATGACATCGGCAACTACGAATACGACCAAGAATATCTTTTCGGCCTGAATAAAAACACCAACGGAGGATTGATCGGTGGTGTGGTATTCAAAGCAGGCAGGAGGCTTTCCGATGACCAGTTTGCATTTTGGGGAATTGAGCTTTCCAATGTCAAAAATCCCAAAGAAGCGAGATACAATACTGTTTTGGGCAACAGCTATATTTTCGGGAAATCCAATTACCTCTATGCCATCCGCCCTCAATTTGGCAGAGAAATCATCCTGTTCAAAAAAGCTCCAAACCAAGGCGTTCAGGTGTCAGCTTTAGGAGCTGTAGGTCCATCCATTGGATTGATCGCCCCATACTACATCGAGTACGCGGTAAACCGCCTGGAAACCGTGACTGAGCAATACAATCCGGAAGTTCATCAAAGCCGGTTTAACATTTTAGGCACAGGTAGACTTTTTCAAGGACTTGGAGAATCTCAGGTGGCATTTGGAGCCCATCTCAAGGCTGCTTTGATGTTTGAATTTGGGGTTTTCAGAAGTAATGCCACAGGCTTGGAACTTGGCTACATGCTGGAAGGTTACAACAAGGAAATTCCCTTGATCCCAACTACCGAAAACCAGCAGTTATTCCAGTCTGCCTATTTGACTTTCTATTACGGCTTCAGAAAGTAATTAAGATTCGGTTTTTGCCCAAGGCTAATTACCTTTGTACCAAATCCTATCGAGATGATTGAATTACCTGTAATTTCTGAGGAAGCTACCAAAAGGAAAAAACCCGATTGGCTCAGAGTAAAGCTTCCGGTCGGAAAAGAATATGCAAAAGTTCGGAAACTAGTCGACCAGCATAAGCTTCACACCATTTGTGAGAGCGGCAACTGTCCAAATATGGGCGAGTGCTGGGGTGCTGGTACCGCTACATTTATGATTTTGGGAAATGTCTGTACGAGATCCTGCTCTTTTTGTGCAGTAGCGACTGGACGTCCCAATGAATACGATACAGACGAGCCAAGAAGAGTGGCAGAGGCCATCCAATTGATGGGGGTCAAGCATGCTGTCATCACTTCTGTAAACCGAGATGAGCTCAAAGATCGAGGTGCTGAAATTTGGTACCAAACGGTCGTTCAAACCAAAAAACTTTCTCCGGAAACAACCATTGAAACTTTAATCCCCGATGTCAAATCCAATTGGGATGCCTTATACCGAATGATCGAAGGCGGTCAGGAAGTGGTATCCCACAACATGGAAACAGTCGGAAGACTTTACCGAATGGTCAGGCCTCAGGCTAAATACGATCGGTCTTTGGAACAAATCAAAAAAACCAAAGAATACGGAAAAAGAACCAAAACCGGCATCATGCTGGGCTTGGGCGAAACCAAAGAGGAAGTATACCAAGCGATGGATGATTTGGCCGCGAATGGTTGTGATATCCTTACCTTGGGACAATATCTTCAACCAACCAAAATGCATATCGAGGTGGCTGAGTTTATCCACCCGGATCTTTTTGCCCATTACCGGGAAGAAGGCTTAGCTAGAGGACTGAAATATGTAGAGTCAGGACCTTTGGTCAGATCCTCCTACCATGCCGAAAGACACGTGCACGTTTAAAAACAAACTACAACCTATAAAAAAGAAGCTCCTTTTGGGAGCTTCTTTCATTTATAAGTCTCTGGGATCAGGCCATTTCTTCTTGGCTGGCATATTCCTCTACGGGAATACAGCTACAAACTAAGTTTCGGTCACCATATGCCGAATCGATTCTTCTTACACTTGGCCAGAATTTGTTTTCTTTCACAAACGCTAAAGGATACACAGCTTTTTCCCTGGAATAAGGCAAATCCCAATCTCCTGAAAGGACCATAGTTGCCGTATGGGGCGCATTTTTCAAGACATTCTGTTCCTTGTCCGCCTTACCGGTTTCGATCTCACGAATCTCTTCTCGGATGGATATCAACGCATCACAGAATTTATCCAATTCGGCTTTGGTTTCTGACTCGGTAGGTTCAATCATGAGTGTGCCTGCCACGGGGAAAGAAACCGTAGGAGCATGATAGCCATAATCCATCAACCGCTTCGCGATATCTTCCACTTCGACCCCGACTTCTTTGAAGGATCTACAATCCACAATCATTTCATGAGCAGCTCTTCCTTTGGATCCAGTGTAAAGGATTGGGAAGTGACCGTTTAGTCTTTCTTTGATATAATTAGCGTTTAGGATGGCCATTTTGGTGGCTTTGGTCAATCCGTCTCCGCCCATCATGGCGATATAAGCATAAGAAATCGGCAAAATGCTTGCACTGCCGTATGGCGCGGAAGAAATAGCCGAAACAGCTTGCTCTCCGCCTGTTTTGACCACTGGATTTCCTGGAAGGAAAGGTGCCAAATGTGCCGCTACGCAAATGGGGCCCATTCCTGGTCCACCACCACCATGGGGGATACAAAAGGTCTTGTGAAGGTTTAGATGACAAACATCCGCTCCGATTACTCCGGGAGAAGTCAATCCAACCTGGGCATTCATATTAGCACCATCCATGTACACCTGCCCACCAAATTGATGGATAATAGCACAGATTTCACGGATACCTTCTTCAAATACCCCGTGTGTGGAGGGATAGGTGACCATGAGACAAGAAAGATCATTGGCATGCTCTTCTGCTCTTTTTCTCAAATCCTCAATATCGATATTTCCTTTCTCGTCGCATTTCACCAAAACCACTTTCATACCAGCCATTACTGCAGAAGCGGGGTTAGTCCCATGGGCTGAGGTAGGAATCAGGGCCACATTTCGGTGACCTTCGCCTCTATTCATATGATAGGCCCGGATGACCATAAGACCCGCATATTCCCCTTGAGCACCAGAGTTAGGCTGAAGAGATGTATCTGCAAATCCGGTGATTTCCGTCAACCAAGTCCGAAGGTTGGTGAAAAGCTCCTGATATCCCAAGGCTTGGTCCATCGGAGCAAAGGGGTGAATCTGTCCGAATTCAGGCCAAGTTACAGGAATCATCTCCGCAGTTGCGTTCAACTTCATAGTACAAGAGCCCAAGGAAATCATGGAATGCACCAAAGAAAGGTCTTTGTTTTCCAATCTCTTGATGTAACGAAGCATTTCATGCTCAGCATGGAAGCTGTTGAAAACCGGATGTGTGAGGAATTCTGACTTTCGGGCCAAGGCTTCAGGAAGTTCCAATTCCAGATTCTCAACCAAATCGTTCAAATCCAAGGTATGCTTGCCTTCCTCTGTGGCAAAAATGTTCACGATGGTTTTGACATCTTCCAAGGTCTTGGTCTCGTCAAAGGAAATGAAAACAGCATCAGATTCGTATCTGAAATTCATCTTAGCACCCAAAGCCAAACCTCTGACCCGTTCTCTTGCCACCTCATTCATCTTGATTTGGATGGTATCAAAGAAGGCTTGATCTGCCACATTCAGCCCCACTTTCTTCAAAGCTTGAGCAGTCAATTTTGCCAAGCCATGCGCTCTGAGAGCAATATTTTTTAGCCCTTGAGGACCGTGATAAACTGCATAAAAGCTTGCCATCACACTGAGCAATACCTGGGCAGTGCAAATGTTGGACGTTGCTTTTTCGCGCTTGATATGCTGCTCCCGCGTTTGCAAAGCCATTCGATAGGCCTTGTTTCCGGCTCTGTCTATGGAAACTCCAATGATTCTTCCGGGGATCTGTCTTTTGAATTCTTCCTTAGTTGCAAAAAATCCCGCATGAGGCCCCCCGTAGCCCATAGGCACGCCAAATCTCTGGGAAGAACCTACCACTACATCTGCACCCATTTCTCCCGGAGGGGTAAGAATCGTCAAGGCCAAAAGATCAGATGCAAAAGCCGTCAATACTTTATTTTCTTTCGCAGAAGCGACCAAGGCTGAATAATCCTCCACCGCGCCATCAGCATTTGGGTATTGAATCATTACTCCGTACAGCTCGGGATCGGTCAAATCCAAAGAAGACAAAGAACCAAAGACCAAATCGATCCCGATTGGCTCCGCTCTGGTGATCAATACTGCTTTGGTCTGCGGGAAGATTTTTTCATCGACAAAAAACTTGTTCGCATTCTTCTTCTCCCTTGATTTCACGGAATGCAACATGGTCATGGCCTCTGCCGCTGCAGTCCCCTCATCCAATAGAGAGGCGTTAGCCAGTTCCATACCAGTCAATTCCATCACTACTGTCTGGAAATTGATCAAGGCTTCCAATCTTCCCTGAGCGATTTCTGCTTGATAGGGGGTATAAGCAGTATACCACCCTGGATTTTCAAGAACATTTCTCAGAACTACTCCCGGGACGATGGTATCGTAATATCCCATCCCGATAAAGGACTTGAAAATTTTGTTTTTGGAAGCCAATTTTTTGAAATCAGCCAAAAACTCAGACTCCAATTTCGCCTTTGGTAAATCGAGCGGTTTCTTGGATTGAATGGTCTGGGGTACAGTCTGGTTGATTAATTCCTCTAGGGAAGAGGCACCGATTTTCTCCAACATCTCAGCGATTTCCGCCTCATTCGGGCCATTGTGTCTGCTCTCAAACTTGACAGCATTGGAAAGATTGATCTTCATAAAGAACGCTTAGAAATATTCTATTTGGGTTTGGAAACTTCCTGATTTTATGGGCGCAAAGGTACGATTTGCCTCCCAAAAACCCTTTGATTTCCCTCAATTATTTGGCTATTAACCTCAGGAA
>JAJLJS010000335.1:0-9462 GCA_033844545.1 Cyclobacteriaceae bacterium
ACTTCGTGCCCCATGACTACGGCTATCCCATTTTCATCCTGACATACCGGCATAATCCCGGTATAAAAAGCGACTTTTCCTCCCGGCATACACCAGGCATTGATTTCTTTGGATTCGGCAAGATTAAACTCCCAACTGAAGGTCTTAACCAAATCTTCATACCCTTCCTGAATCAGAAATTTTTCCACAGCTTGGGAAATCCTTTGCCCAACTCTGACCACCTGCTGACCATCTGAGGTATTGGTAACGAGTTTAGCCTCACCCTTGAATTTTTGATATTCCGCATTGACCAAGGGCATAATTTCTTCATTGGAAACAACCGCCAATTGACTTCTACCGGTCAGGGGAACCTTTGCACAGGCATAGGCCAAAAGCCCCAACAGAAATAATAACAATATCTTTTTCATAGTCTAATAAAATTTCTTTCCCTCAAATTTTTCAAAAAAAGTACCAAGGAAAATCCCTTGAACAAAATTTATTATTTTCAAAGCAAAACCCAATGTATGGATACTACACTAAAACCGCATGCGCTCAATCCTAAAGCGATTGATTACCAACGCAAAATGACCAATCCCTTTGTTTTTTGGTTTGCCATGCTGGTGAAATTGCCTTCTGCAGTTTTTTGGAGGCTACGCATCAAAACCCTGAACACTGAAACCTGCCAGGTAACGATCCCCTATTTTTGGCGCTCCCAAAATCCCTTTCGCTCCATCTATTTTGCCGCGCTGGCCGGAGCCGCAGAATTGAGCACCGGGGCTTTGTGTCAACTGGCCTTGGCTGGAAAAGGAGCCTTCAGTATGCTGGTGGTGGATTTCAGGGCCGAATACCACAAAAAAGCCAATTCCAAGATCACCTTTACCTGTGAGCAAGGCACTGAACTTTTCAACCTGATCGATAGTCTAAACGTCGGCGACACCAATCAATTGACGATGATTTCTGAAGGGAAAAACCCATCCGGTGAAGTCGTGGCCAGGTTTTTTGTTACTTGGTCCTTCAAAAAGAAAAGTTAATCCATCAAAACTGCCTCCAGTCTGACAAACTCCTTCAGGGATGCCAAAACCCGTTCTCTGGACCAATCCAAAAACTCATGGCTTTGGTGAAATTCGTTGAACCTGACTATCATTTTATCCCAGGCCGAGCGATCCATGTCATACATTTCCATCAGTTGATTCCGGACGGAATCCGCATCGATCACCTCCAGATATCCGGCTCTTCTTCTCTCCTTCTCCAGCTTTTCCTCATACGCTTTCAACTGTCGGTTTCTTCGGGTCAGGGAAGACAAAACCCCATAAATCGCAATTCCTCCATGAAGGTTTTCATCGACCAAGGGTTGAACCCCGACAGACTTGCTCAATAATCTTGGACTTTCCGGTTCATTTTCCGCCAAGTACAGTTTGCCGTCCTTAAATCGAAACCGGTATGGCTCCGCCTCTACCTGAAAGGTCGGCAGGAGTCGGGCCTTGTCATTGATTTCGATCAGGAGAAATCTCTCGGCAGTAAGAACCAACTCTTTTCCGAGAAAACCGGGAAAAGAAACTTTCAAAGTATCTCCGATAGCCCCCTGAACTTGAAAATATCCCCGCTCATTGGTGAAAGCCTTGGATTTTCCTGTGATTTCCAAAGACACCCCTTCCAAATACTTTTTGTCCAATGCATCCAGAATATTCCCGGAATAGGTACTCTGTCCAAAAACCCGAAGCTGGACCAGAATTAGCAATGCAAGACAAAGTAGGTACCTCATGGAAGTTCAAAGGTATTTCCAAAAAATCCAAGCGGGAAAAAATCCCAGTTAAAGAAGCTTAAGAGCTGCTATTTGATTTCCAGGAGCCTATCAGTCCCCAAAAACTCCTGAGTCTCGGTTCGATACCAGGTTCTGTTTTGGGGAATTCTCATTCCCCCAAATTCCTTTTCTCCTTCCAAAAAGATGATTTCCCCTTTTTGATTGGGTTCGTCCTGGTAAAATTTATACGCTTCCATTCGGTACGTATCAGGATCCAGATAGAAATACCAAATGTCTTTTTCGTAAGGTACCCGAACCACCCGATAGGATTTCCCATCCAAAACCTCTTCCCTGACCGAGTCCTCCAGTACCGTACCCGGATCCAAAAGCTTCATGGGAAGTCCCCACAGGTAGGTGTAGTAGTTTCTCATCCTTAGGGCCCGTTCATTCTCTATTTCCCCTTCCAAAACCAGAACGGAATCTCCCCATACTTGGTACTGCAAGCCTTCAAGTTGATAGGTAAATTGCCCATTTCGGTTGTCCAGGGTAAATTCATAATACCGGGAATTTCTTCCTGCCGGTAAACTATCCTGTATGACAAAGGTGGCCTGCAGTTTTTTCCAATTCCCCTCAGGATCATGATATGCTATGGATTTTTGGATCATTTCTTTCCCAGAAAGAGGTCCTGTATTCGGAGAACCACAGGCCGAAAACAGAAGAAATCCCAGGAATACAATTGATGGCTTAGACATTAGAAATTGGCTTTGTCTCTCTAATTTAGCCAAATGAATTACAATCTCACCCGAATAGCTCCCACCCCCAGCGGATTTCTACATTTGGGAAACGCCTATTCTTTCCTGCTGACAAAGGCCTTAGCAGCAAAACATGGAGCTAAAATTCTCCTTAGAATCGACGATTTGGATCGGGAAAGATATCGTCCGGAATACGTGCAGGATATTTTGGACACTTTGGATTTTCTGGAAATCTCCATAGACCAAGGTCCAAAATCTCTTCGGGAATTTGAATCGGATTGGTCCCAAATTCATCGAATGGGTAAGTATGAAGAGGCTATGGAAAAAATCTCGGAATCCCAACTGGTGTTTGCCTGTGACTGTTCCCGGAAAAGGATCCAAGAATTAAATCCCCAAGGATATTACTTGGGCTATTGTCTGGATCGAAGAATGAAATTGGACAAACCCGAAACCGCCTGGAGAATCAATACCTTGGAATCGGATTTTTTAAAATGTAAAGAATATCCGGATCAAGTGATGAGCTCCCTGATACCTGAAGAAACTGCTTTTTACCTGGTTCGGAAAAAAGACCGACTTCCCGCCTACCACTTGACTTCGGTGGTGGATGACGAGCATTTTGGTGTGGATTTGATTGTCCGGGGAAAAGATTTGCTGGCCTCTACGATTGCCCAGTTGGATTTGGCTAGAATTATCCAGGCTGAAAAATTTCCAAAAGCCACTTTTCTTCACCATCCCCTCCTGAAAGGCCCACAAAAGAAAAAGCTTTCCAAATCTGAAGGTGCCACCTCTATCCAGTATTGGAGAAAAGAAGGGAAAAAGCTGGAGGATGTATTTGAAATTCTGGGGCAGATGGTCTCATCACCTAGTCCCATTCGAACTTTTGAGGAATTTAAAGCTTCAATATTATAAACGTAAAAAGCCCTGAATTTCAGGGCTTATTACATGCTATTGTAAACTTCAAATTAATACTTCGCAGGCTGGCCCGGAGCCACGGAAGATTTCAAAATAAACTGACGAATATCCTCATTGGAGGTCACCAAATCTTCTGCTCTCAGGTACATCATATGCCCAGAGCGATAGCCTTTGAAGTCTATTCTGTCTTTCATTTTACCATTGGGATCAATATGCCAAGTGCTGTATTTGGCATTGAAATAATCTGTACCCCCATCAAAATAACCGGATTGAACCATCAAATGGAGATAGGGGTTTTGGCGCATGGCCGTACCCAGATCGTAACCGGTGGTTTCGTTGCTTCTGTCCCAAGGATGCACCGGACCGAAAAGATTGTAAGTCAGGTCTGTGTTGTATTTCAGAACGTTTTTCGCATAGTAATTGAATGCAGGCGCGAAGGCGTGATTCCAACTGGTCAAGGCCGGATCAAAATCATAGCGTTCTCCTCCTTCCATCCGGTCAAAGCCTTTGTACCGGGAATCCAAGCGGCCAATGGTCATTCCGTCCCTTTCTCTGAGAAGTTCTTTCCAGAAAAAGCTCGTCGGCACCATCAGGTTGTACTGAAGAATGGCCTCTTTGCTCAGACCTGAGTAATAGGCCATTTTGGTGGCGATCGCATCTCTTTCAGTCTCTGAAAGCATTCCACCTTTAGCCATTGCAGGAAGGATTTCATTCACCGCCATGGGTTCTACGATAGCAAGCAGTTCATCCAAATCCTTGGCCTGAAGTTCTGCGGGAAGTGCTTTGTGATACCAAGCTGTTGCCGCATAGTATGGCCAGTAATTCGCCATTTTCACCGGACCATCCCGATCGATTCCCATGTCAGTGGGAGATACCAAAATCACGCCGTTGAAGTACATCCAATGGGAATTCTGAAGCTGGGATACCAATCCGGCAACCCGCGTAGTTCCGTAACTTTCTCCGATAAGATATTTGGGAGAGCTCCAGCGGTTTTGTCTGGTGACAAAGGTGTTGACCCAATCTGCCAGGTATTTAATGTCTGAATTGATTCCAAAAAAAGTACCTCTGGGAGTGTCCTCTTTGACAATTCTGGAATATCCAGTATTCACCGGATCCACATAGACGATATCCGCCACGTCTAGGATAGAATTAGGATTGGATTTGACACCATAGGGCTGAACTGGATATCCTTCGTCATCGATTTTAAGGATTACCGGACCGGTATAGGCCAAATGCATCCAAATGGAAGCAGAACCCGGACCTCCGTTGAAGCTGATCACCAAGGGTCTGGTGGTCTTGTCAGACACATCTGTCCGTTCGTAATAGGTATAAAAAAGAGATGCAATGGGCTCTCCTTTGTCATCCCAAACGGGCTGGGTTCCGGCGGTTGCTTTGTAGGGGACCCGCTTTCCTTTGATGGTAACTTCAGCGGTTGTTTCCACTTTGGATTCTACCTCAATTTTCCGCTCAGTTTGAGCAAAAGTGAATTGGTAGCAAAGCAAAATCAGAAAACTTAGATAGATTTTTTTCATAGGGTATATTCTTTAATCCGGAAATTAAATAACAACTTTTGAAGCTAGGTAAAAGGGAAAATTACAGGAACGGAAACCGGGAATTTTTACCGCTTGGGACTAGATCCAACTAATTTGGCAATTACCACGGCAGGATAAAGGATTCCAATCGTAGAAAGGAAAGTCGCCAGCATTTTGGATAGGATATTGATAGGAACGACATCCCCATATCCCACAGTAGTCAGGGAAACTAAACTAAAGTAGATATAGGTTGAAAAGTCAGAATCAACGATTTTGAATTTGCTTTCTTCATTGAGAGCGTCCACTCCTTCTATGGAACTTCCAATGACAATCTGGATAATTTCAAATCCAAACGCTCCCAAGATGGCCAAAAGGAGATAAACATTAATTGCCCCGATCACACGGTAAAGGTTGATTTCAAAATCCCTGAATAACAATCTGAAATTCAGGAATATGAAAACTGACATGTTGATCAGACCAAACACCCGCTCCAATAAGTAAAACTCATAGGGAAGTTCACTGAATCTAAGAATCCTCAGAGCTAGCTGGCAGAGAAATAGAATGGTCGTCAGGATGATTAAAAATTTATTGTCAGAAGACCAAATCCCGGTAAAAAACAAAAAGATAAATACCAGATTCACGAAGAGCATGTTGATATGCCCGTATTCAATCAATACAGGTAAGACAAAAACTGTAAAAATCAATATGCACAACAAAGCAAGAAAGCTGGCATCATTGAGCCAGTAATTGCTGAAATGCTTGATCAGCCTCCTGACCCTGAATCCTCTGGTAGCAGATTGGTTTTCCATTAATGAATTTTTAGTGAACCTGTCAAAACTTCCACAGCCTTACCTTTGATCCAAACGCGATCATCATGTTTTTCCAAGGAAAGGACTCCTCCTCTTTTGCTTGCTTGATAGGCCCTAAACTGAGTTTTCCCAGTCTTTTGATTCCAGTAATCTACCAAAGCACAATGCGCAAATCCTGTGACTGGATCCTCGGGAACGCCCACATTCGGGCCAAAGAATCTGCTGACCATGTCAAAATCGTTCTCCCCTTTTGCCGTCACGATGAATCCTTCCTGGCTATGGGCAGCAATCAAGGCCATATCCGGAAGAATACTCCGTACAGCTGGTTCATTTTCCAATTCAAAAATCCAGTTTTTCCGAAGTTGGGCAGCCTGAACAATCTTTTTCCCAAACAGCTCATTTTTGAAATAGGGGTGGATATCCGTGAAGGTGGGAATTAAGGGAAAATCCATCAATATATCCCGTCCTTCTGCTTTGACCCTCAATTCTCCGCTTCGGGTCTGAAACTTTATCAGTTCCCCCTCCTGAGTCCATCCTGATTGCAGCATCCAGAAGGCGGAAGCCAGCGTAGCATGCCCGCAAAGGTCGATTTCCAGGGTCGGGGTAAACCAGCGTAGGGAAAATTCACCTTCTTCATCAGTACGTTCCACAAATGCCGTTTCGCTGAGATTCATCTCCATGGCAATATTTTGCATTTCCTGCTTGCTCAAGGGTGAATCCAGCAGGCATACTCCGGCAGGATTTCCGGAAAAAGGCTTTTCAGTAAAGGCATCTACGACTGCAATGGGGATAATTCTCATGGGTATCTTTCTTGAAATATATTCATATGATGGATAAAATGCCCTGGAATGATCCAAAACAAGGCTCTGGGAGTGATGGGATTCCCACTGGCGATTCCCACATTGTCCAAAGTATCCGCGGGTAAGATTTTCAAAAGAGTCAAAAGAGCCTTTCGCTGAGATTCAAAATCCTCCAATAAATCTCCCACGTCGACCTGTCCAAATCTTGCATTGAGGACATAGGGATCCTGGTCAAATCCCGGCAAAGCATTTTTTTCCCCTCGGGCAAAGCATAAGGCACGAAATGTCATAATCCTTTCAGTGTCGATGACATGACCGAGTACTTCTTTGGGAGACCACTTTCCAAGGGCATAGGGAGTATCCGCCCATCCATTTTTCTTGGAGGTAAACAATTCCTGCAATTGATCAATTTGTGAATGAATGAGATCATGGAAATTGTTTTCTGGCTGAAGCTTGGAAATGTAGGTTTCATAAAACCCTGCATAATCACCTTTTTTCGGCAAGGAGAATGTATTCATGTAAAATTTGCTTTTAGAATTAATCTTCAGGGATAAATTTAGGCTTATCCTAAAATCACCACCAACAATGCGTAAGTTTTTATTTACTCTGGGACTGGGAATAGCATCTTGGGGAGCGAATGCTCAAGAGATTATTGTCAGAAATCCCGAAATCCACCAAATGGTCGAGGAAGTCTCTTCGGATTCCCTCAAAAAGTACATCTATGATCTTTCTGCCTTTCATTCCAGGCATACGCTGAATACCAATACCGAAAATGGCATGCCTGCAGCCCAGCGCTATGTCCTGCAAAAATTCAGGGAATTTGCCAAATCCTCCAATGGAAGGCTTACGGCACAGATTGAAGAATTCGTCACTCCAGGAGACGGGAGAAGAATTTTGGAAGATTCCAAAGTTGCAAATGTGGTCGCGACGCTCCAAGGCACCAACCCTAAGGATGATCGAATCATTATCGTTTCCGGACACCTGGATTCCCGAAATAAGGATGTGATGGATGCCGAAGGGGCCGCTCCGGGAGCTAACGACGACGGAAGCGGAGTAGCGGTGGTGCTTGAACTCGCCAGAGTATTAGCTCAGAAGGAATTTTCAGCAACAATTAAGTTTGTGGCATTTACCGGAGAAGAACAGGGGCTGAAAGGTGCGACCTATTTGGCAGACAAAGCCAAAGAAGAATCCTGGAACATCGAGGCGGTACTGAACAATGACATCGTAGGAAATAGCAATTCCTCCGAGACTTTGATCAGCAACAATACCCAGATGAGAGTTTTCTCTGAATCCATTCCTCTGGCAGAAGATGAACGAGGAGCCGCAATAAGAAGATCCATCAATTCTGACAACGACAGCAAATCGAGACAACTGGCCCGATACATCAAGGAAACGGGAGAAAAGTATGTGGATCACATGGAAGTAAAACTGATTTACCGAAGTGACAGATTCCTTCGCGGAGGTGACCAAACACCATTTATGAGAAATGGATTTACGGCAGTAAGAATGTCTGAAATGAATGAAAACTTTATCCATCAACACGAGAACGTACGGATCGAAAACGGAATCCAATACGGAGATTTACCGGAATTCATGGATTTTGAATACTTGAGAAAGGTTTCTGCGGTGAATTTGGCTTCTGCCGCTTCCCTTGCCAATTCTTCCGGAATGCCCCAAAATGTAAAAATTGATGTACGTGGATTAACCAACAAGTCCATACTGCTTTGGGAGGCTCCGAACTACAAAGCGGTGAAAGGGTATTATGTGTTGATGCGGGAGACTTCCTCATCGATGTGGGAGAAAAAATTCTTTACCACCGAAACCAAGATCACCCTTCCTTACAGCAAAGACAATTACTTCTTCGCAGTGCAATCTGTTTCTGAGGATGGAGAAGAAAGCTTGGCAGTAATTCCCTCTCCATTGACTAGATAAAGTTTTGGGGTTAAATTAAATCAATTCTAAATTTCTGACAGAACCCGGAAAAATTGAATCCATTAACCCCTCTTTTTGGTTAAGTTTAAGTAGAAAATCCTTTTAAGCTATGAAACAGAAAGAAATCGTAACGCTACAGCGTTCCTTATTGCCAAATACTGAAGCCCTTTTGAACAAACAGGTAGAAATGGAAGGGAAGTCCTCCGCCTACTACCTCTCCATGGCTTCTTGGTGCCATATGATGGGCTATGCCAATGCTGCAAAATACCTCTACACTCATGCAGATGAAGAGCGCATGCACATGATGAAAATTTTTCATTATGTCAACGAAGCTGGGGGACATGCCATCCAACCGGAAATCAATGGAATCCGGCACAATTTCAATTCCTTAAGAGAAGTTTTTGAATTGATTTTGGAACATGAGATCCAGGTGACCAAATCCATCAACAACATTGTGGATCATGCATTCGGAGTGAAAGACTTCGCTACCTTCAGTTTTATGCAATGGTATGTCAACGAACAGCGGGAAGAGGAAACTATGTCCCGTAGGGCCTTGGAATTGTTTGACATCATTGGAGAAGAAGGGGTTGGATTGTGGACCATTGACCAGGAACTGGGGAAACTCCATTCAGCAGCACATCAGGAAGGACAATAAAGTCATGCTTGAAATGACGCCTTGGAAAATTCCCAAGGCGTTTTTTTTATGCCCTATTCTCAAAAAATCTTGTTAGTAGCCCTGAATAAAGAATATTCAATAAAGGACTTTTTTAATTATTGCCATTATTTAAATTATATTAAATCTTGCCTAAAATCAATTTTTTGTTTGAATCGATTAGTTAATAAAATTCTAAAAATTAGTCTCATATAAAACAAAATTTTTTCTTTATTAATTTTTATAAAATCTTACTAATTTAAATAATGAATTTTCAGGTATAAATTTTTCAAATGATCGATGACCCTATGAATCACGAAATATCCAATTCCCAAGCCCAATTCTTTCAACTG
>JAJLJS010000336.1:0-4606 GCA_033844545.1 Cyclobacteriaceae bacterium
TATAACTTCTATTACAGCTCAACCTGATAATTCGGGTGATAGCGTATGCTTTGGAGATGGGTTTTCCCCAATTTCAGTCTCAGCCGTTGGAGGAAACTTAACCTACCAATGGTATAGAAATCCAATTAGCTCCAATTCAGGTGGAATAGCCATCCCAGGTGCAACTTCTGCATCCTTTACTCCTCCCTCTACCCCTCAAGGATCCATGTATTATTATGTAGTGGTCACAGGGGCATGTGGAACAGAGACTTCAACTATTTCAGGTTTATATTTTGTAGCCCCCCCAATCACAACCATAACCTCTAATCCGTCTACATCCCCTCAAACTGTTTGTTTAAATGGCTCCTTCACACCAATTTCTTTAGCAGCAACTGGGGCTGGAACATTATCTTATCAATGGTATAGCAATACTACCAACACTAATTCCGGGGGGACACTTATTCCAGGTGAAACTAATTCAAGTTTCACACCTCCTGCTACTACTGTGGGTACTACTTATTATTATGCTACCGCAAAAAGTGATTGTGGAACTGTACCTACGGCAGTTTCCGGAGCATTTACTGTAACAGCTCCTACAGAAATTCTTACAGAAAATCTTGCCGCTCAGACTATTTGCTTTGGCAGCAGCTTCTCCCCAATTTCTATTACTGCAAAGGGAACTGGAACTATTTCCTACCAATGGTATAGCAATACCAGTAATTCAAATTCAGGAGGAACTCCGATTTCGGGAGCAACCAATGCAAGCTTTACCCCACCATCCTCGGCGACAGGAACGACTTATTACTACGTGGTTGCATCCAGTACTTGTGGTCCCAATCAAACTTCTTCAGCTTCTGGAGCCTTTACCGTTAATACACTTCCCGTCCCTACATTTACTGCCGCACCTTCAGCACCTGTTTGTGTCGGTGCACCAGTGACCTATACCACTCAACCCGGACAATCCGATTACGTTTGGGCCGGATTCGGTACACTTGGAACAGATTACACCATCACCGCCGGCGGAATAGGTTCTTCCAGCAATTCGGTAACTGTGACTTGGTTAACTTCTGGTTCCAAAAACATTTCCGTAAGGTATACTGATCCTAATGGTTGTACTGCAGTAACATCTGCGACCAATTCTTTAACTGTAAATCCTCTCCCTGTTCCAACTTTTACAGCAGCACCTTCAGCACCTGTCTGCGCAGGTTCATCCGTGACCTATACTACCCAAAGCGGACAAACTAATTATACTTGGACTGTGCCAGGGGTAGCCGGAACAGACTATACTATTACCTCTGGAGGAATTGGAACCTCAAGCAATACAGTCACCTTGACTTGGTTAACATCAGGTTCAAAAAATGTTACGGTAGGCTATACCAACTCCAACGGTTGTACCGCCACTACCCCAGCTTCAAATACTTTAACTGTAAACGCATTACCTGTTCCCACCTTTACCTCTTCTCCAGGAGGACTTGTATGTATGCAGCAAGGAATAACTTACACGACACAAACAGGCAAATCAAATTATGTTTGGTCAATTCCTGGTACAGCAGGGACAGATTACACCATTACCGCCGGAGGAATTGGAAGTACAAGCTCGTCGGTCACCCTTCAATGGCTAACTACTGGAAATAAGACAGTAACAGTCCGGTACACAGAACCAACCACCGGATGTGTGGCCACTGCGACCGCAAGTTCCACGACTACCGTTCAGCCATTTGCCACTGTAGGACCAACCTCTATTCCTTGGCCAAGTGTTTGTCGAGACAACAATCCTGTTCTTACACCATTTACCCAGCCAACAACTGGTGTTACAGGAATAGGTGTTCCAACTGGGTTACCTGCAGGGGTCACCGCAGTATTTAATTCCACCACAGGCAATATTGAATTTTCCGGTAATGTTAGCGGAGCCCCAACAGGCCTATACACTTACAGCATCCCATTGACAGGAAATTGCATCAATGGATTGACCGCCACAGGTACTATAGATGTGACTCCGGTTTATGACATTACTGCAATTTCTTCTGTTTCAGCAACAACTATCGGAGGAAGTGCTACGGTTTTCTTCTACGGCGATCCAGCATCCTTATTGAATGGAATCTATGAGGTTTCCTATCAAATCAGACAGGCTAATGGAGCCTTCAATACCCAAAATACCACAGCTACAGTTTCAAATGGAAGAGGGACGTTTTCAATACCTGGTATCATGAGTAATACGGATACCTACACAGTCCAATTGCTATCCATCAAGAAATCAACGGATGTTTGTACCATATCCTTGACTGCCAATCCACCTACTACCTACTTTGGCGTATGTTCAGCAGTATTTGGAGGCAATGGCACATTTGTAGTTCCTGCAAACATATATAGCATTACCATCGAGGTTTATGGTGGCGGAGGGGCAGGCGACAATGGCGGTGGCGGTGGTGGTGGATACTCCATCCGGCAAAACATTCCAGTTACTCCAGGAGAACCTTTAGGGATTTTTATAGGTCAAGGAGGCACAAGTAGGGGCGCAAATGGAGGTAATTCTTATGTGACCAGAGACTCAAGTCTTCCAAACCAAGCTGTTAACAGTATGGTATTTGCCTATGGAGGGAATGGTTCTCCATCATCTGGAAATGCCAACGGAGGAGCATTCGATCCAAGATATTCTGGAAGTAATGGTAACAACGCAAGCGGAAACAATGGAGGTAAGGCAGGAGGTCCTGTCGGTGGAAATGGAGGCGCGAGTGGGGAAAATGGCATCAACCCAGGAGGTGGTGGTGGCAGTTGGTCTGGGACCAGGGGAAGAGGAGGCAATGGACTTGTGGTTATTTCCTATTCATGCCCAGATGCAGATAAAACAGACTGCATTACCGTAATTGACGACGGGGCCAAATCCGGAACCACCGTTTTGGAAATTACTTGTGATTACAACTGGGTTGCACCTGAAGGCCTAAGCCAGTTCACAGTCTATGTTGGAGGCGCTGGAGGTGGTGGAGGAAGTGGAGAAGGATCAGGGGGTGGAGGTTCAGGCGCATTAATTCAACAATCCTTTACTACTACAAGCCCATATGGGTTGCCAGCAAATTCAATTTATTCCATTACTGTAGGTGAAGGTGGATTGGGCGCTCAAAGTCCAAATAATAATGGATTCCAAGGAGGAACTACGACATTTTCAGGACCTTCAACCAGCGCCGCAGGAGCAACAGCAAACATAAGTGTTGTTGGAGGAGGTGGTGGGGGATCCCGAGCCGTAAATACAGGAGGAAGCGGATCCTCAGGTGGAGGGGGAAGTGCTACACCTAGTCCAACAAAAACTTCCGGTCCGGGCGGCACTGCTATTCCAATTTCTTATACTGGCACCAATGTTACCGTATATCAGGGAAATGTTGGGGGAAATGGGGATTATAGTGAACCCCAAAATTCTGTTGCCGGTGGTGGTGGTGGTGGTCTAGTGCCTTGGGGCAATGGAAATGATGGACAACATGGTAAGGCCGCAGGAAATGGCCAAGGTGAAGGAGGAAGAGGAGGAGATGGAATTGTCCTTACTCTAGGTGATTCTACCCGACGATTTGGAGCCGGTGGAGGAGGAATTGGTCGGTATTTCAATGGAACTGACAAAATCGGCCTTGGTGGTTCCGCAGGAGGCATTAGAATTGGGGGTAGTGGAAACCTGACCGGGGTAAACCCTGTCGGTACTCCTGGGACGAATAAAACAGGCTCTGGAGGAGGGGCAGGGTATTATGGTGGTGGAAATGGTGGTAGCGGAATTGTTTATATCACCTTTGTAAACGTCCGAATCCTCGAAGTCGAATTCCAAAAATTTGAAGCCAGCTATAATTCCTCCAGACGTTCCGGTGACCTCACCTGGACCACAGCCAAAGAATGGGATAATTCGCATTTTGAAATCGAACGCTCTGTCAATGGAATCAAAGACTGGATTAAAGTAGGTCAAGTGGATGGATCTGGCTATTCAGATGCGCCGATTACTTATACCTTCTCGGATCCGGATCTTCCGGCAGCCGGAGGAAATATCTTCTACCGACTGAAGCAAGTAGACCATAGCGGCAAGTTCTCCTACAGCGTGACTCGCGCCATCCAAGTCGAGCCGATCAAAGGATCAACTGCCTGGATTGTCTATCCGAATCCAACGGACGGCAGGGAGTTTCATATTGAAATGATTACTACTGAGGAAGTCCTAAATGGAGAAGTCAACGCAATGATTACGACTTCTTCCGGCCAAACCCAGTACTTCACAGATGTTGACTTGGAGAGATTGAGCAGAAATATCGGCACCTACCTTCAGCCAAAAGCTGCCGGAGTATATGTCCTGAGCCTGTCTTGGAATGGAAAAACCGAAACTTTCCGAATCATCAAAAAATAAGCTGATAATCCACCATTCTACCAAAGCGCAATAACCCTTTCCAGATGGGGCGATGGTTTTTAAGGGCTGGACTTATTTATTCTCTCAATCTCAACCTGTGCTAAAGATCACCTGAGAAGAAGTATTCCCAATTCTATACCTCAATATGGATATTCTTCCCTTCCAATGAGTCTAAAAAATAGGGGGATCCTACCTGGTCCCCCTTAGTTATTCTTCCTCTTCCTTTCTGAGTTCTTTGGGAATCTTGGGTCTTCCAAA
>JAJLJS010000337.1:0-12993 GCA_033844545.1 Cyclobacteriaceae bacterium
TAGGGCTCGATACAGGCCATTGGAAGTAAAAAGAGGATATATACAAGTCGTTTCAACATGATTTCAAAATTTGATCGCATAACTCAAACTTGGAAGAGGCACTCCCAAAATCGCCAACCGGAAGGATTGGGGAGGAGAACCGGCCACATCGTCAAAGTAAATGGAGAATGGATTTTTTCGCCCATAGACATTCAGGATGGAAAAGGTCCAATTCCCGTCAAAAAACCGCCCGTTTCCTTTCAACTTGAAGTTGACCGCGAAATCCAAACGATGATAATCGGGAAGTCGGTCTTGATTTCTGCTGTCAAAATAGGCCAAACTATTTCCAGAGTAATCAAACTTAGCCTCAGGCAAGGTGACCGGTCTTCCCGTACTATACCCAAAAGTCGCAGAAACTGAAGTATTGGTGCTGACTTTATAATTCCCAATCAAGGTCAGGTCATGAGGTTTGTCAAAGTTGGAAGCATACCATGCTCCATCATTGATATTTTCTTCCTCAAATGGAGTAATTACTCTTCTGAGGGACCTGGAATAGGTGTAAGAAACCCAGCCGGTCAAGCGTCCCAGATTTTTCTTCACGTACAATTCCACCCCATAGGATTGCCCCTCCGCGGGTATCAACTCTGTCTCGATATGATTCTGTAGGATCAAGTTGGCTCCATCCTTGTATTCCACCACATTCTGCAAATCCTTGTAATACACCTCGACGGAAGTTTCAAAAATGTTTCCTTTGAAATTTTTATAAAAACCAAGGGAGTATTGATCGGCAATCTGAGGTCCCAAGAAATTATCACTCAACTTCCAAACATCCGAAGGGGCAATGGTGGCGGTATTGGAAATCAAATGAATGAACTGATACATCTTGTTGTAGCCCGCTTTTACAGAAGTGGATTTGTTGAAAGAATAGCGCAAGGAAGCTCTAGGTCCCAAGCCATCGTACGACTGGATTTCCTCTCCTTCTCCGTATTGGATTTCAGAAATGGCACTCCCATCGGAAATCGGCTGGTTTTCGGCGTATTGCCGTACTGTTCTCGGACCGAAGTACTGGTACAAGTCGTATCTCAGCCCATAGGAAAAGCCTAGTTTTTGCCCCAATTCGAATTCATGCTGGAAGTGTGCTGACATTTCCCTCCCAAACTCATCCTGAACTTTTTTGGGTAGGATATCCTCGCTTCCTGACGGGATCAATTCTCCAGGTTGGATTTCGAGTTCTTTATAGGCTCCGCCTATTACTAGTTTGTTGGTAGGGCTGAAGGAATAGCTCAGGAAGAGATTCCCTCCCAAGTCCGCAATGTCAGAATTGATCGCGAAATCGTTGATTCCTGAATTGTTAAAGATTCCATAATTGTAAAGGGAATAATAACCCAGGACCTCAAGATTCAGCTTGTCACTCAGTTTACTTTTCCATTGCAGGGAATGGGCGGTATTTTTCCAGGAAATGGTCGTATCTGAGGAAAAGGCAAAATCATCGTAGCTGGTGTAATAGCTGTAGGTAAACTCATTGTTTTCAGACACCGGGGCACTAATGATGAAGTTTCCATCGTAGAAATTGGCATTGGAATTCCTCAGGGTAGGATTGTTCAAGGACTGCAAAAGCCAATTGATGTAGGAAATTCGAAATCCTCCCAAAATGGAAACCTTGTCCTTGATCAAGGGACCGTTCAAAGAAATTTTACCTGAATAATTACTCAGCATCAAATCACCTCCCCACTTGTCTATTCCTCCTGCTTTGGGTAAAATATCCAAAATTGCAGAGCTCCTTCCTCCAAATCTCGCAGGGACCACTGCTTTGTAAAGCGTGACATCATTGACCACGTCCGCGTTGAATGCGGTAAACAGTCCAAACATGTGGGAAGGGTTATAAATCGGCGCTCCGCCAAACTGGATCAGGTTCTGGTCCACTCCTCCCCCTCGGACATTCAAACCGGAGGAAGCTTCGCCGACCTGGCTGACACCGGGAAGCGTCGCAAGTGATCTGACAATATCAATCTCACCCATAAATGGAGGAAGCTCTCGCATGGTATTCATACTGAGCGTCACTGCGCCCATATCCGTGGATCGGATATTTTTATCCGGATCTCTTCCATAAATCACCACATCATCCAGCTGGAAATCCTCCTGAATCATTTTCATGGAAATTCTTCCATCCCCTACCGCGGTAATTGGGTATTCGATGGTTTCGTATCCCACATAGCGAAACACAAGATTGTATTCCGCCCGATCCAAGACCAGCTCAAAGTTCCCATTGCTATCGGTAATTCTTGTGACATTAATTTCCGGTAGGGTCACCGTAGCCCCAACCAATGCTTCCCCGGTAATGGTATCGATGATTCTTCCTGAAATCCGGATTCCTTTCAATTGTCCAACGTCCCGGCCGATGACTTCCCGCTTTACCGGAGCATTGGCTTGCTGGGCCAAGACTCCTTGCCCAAGAAGAATAAAGAAAATCAGTAAATATTTTTTCATACAACTCGGGAGTTAAAGAGCGTTGGGTTCAAATTTGTAAAGCTCCAGAGGCAAATCACCAAAAACAGATATTTCGGGCCCTCTTAGGAAATATATGGAGCCGTTGATCTCGAAATGACCCAAATTCATACTTTGGGGCAATCCGGGGATAGAGTTCTTGATCTTCCAGGTAAAGGTGTTCAAATCCAACTCCCAAAGGTCTTGAGTTCGGCGATAAAGACCCACATAGGCCTTATTTCCCACTACCTGAGCTATTCCAAAGCCTTGCCCCAGACTTCCGGGATAAGTGGCTTTTTTAACCCAGGTATTTCCATTGGGATTAAATTCAAAAATTTCCCCTTGCGAACTGGCGACATACAGTTTACCCTGGTATTGGAAATACGGATTTCGGGAACTGATATCAATTGGAGCAGATGGCAGTTGAGTCCAAGAATTGGCACCTGGAGAAAATCTCCAGACGATGGTAGACGTATCGAATGTCCCTCCGATCGCATACAAAAACCCATTCAACTCAACGACAACCTGCTCTACACTGATAAAAGGAAGATCTGCCAATCTTGAAAATGTGCTCCCCTCAATTTTGTAAAAGCTATTTTCCAATCGATCAATTTGACGATCAATTTCTAAAGCACCGCCTCCTAGATAATTGGGTGTAGCAAAGGCATATGACCTGGGATTTCCGGAAAAAGCCACTTCAGACCAAGTTCCGGACAGGAGGTTAAAGCGCTGAAATTTGGTATAATTCCCTCCCAATCTCACCAAGCCCAGACCTACATGAAAGCCTGCAGCATTATGAAAAGCAACGGTATTGTATACCCGAAAGCTTTCCGGGAATTCTGAAACCTTGGTGTACTTCCCACTTTGATATTCAAACTGCTCCGAGAAAGTAAAGCTATTCCCTTGTACCTCCACCCTAACCGGCACCACAGCGCTTCCCTCCGCCACAGGGACTTTTACGGTGATTCTTGATTCAAACTGGTTGTTTAGAATTTGGGCTTCCTTGGTTCCAAAAAAAACCTTGCTGCCCTCTGGGATATTTCTTCCGGATAGCACCACATTATCCCCCGCTTTGGCAAATCTTGGACTGAAGCCTTCGATTTGCGGGGTCAGCATTTGAATCCGGACTGCTTGTCCGCTGAGCTCCTCGCCTCCGACAATAGAGAAGGCCTTGACCCAATAGGTTTGGGAAATTTTCAATCCTGAGGTTTCCCCAATAAATCTCCCGGGACTTTCCTTTGTACCGAGTGAAATGGTTGTCGGAGAGCTGAATGATTCTGATTCAGAAATAATAAATCCATGGTCACTCGCAGAAATCTCCCGGTTGGTGATCAGACGGCCTGAAATCCGGATTTTATCTCCCCCAACAAACAGGGCATCCTCTGTAGTGACAATGATCGGCGTCTCTGCCTCTTCCGTACAAGACCATCCAACCCAGAGCAAGCATAAAATGCTCAAAAAGAATAATTTTCGCATGTAATGTGGTAGATGAATAGTCTCCAAAAATAGAAAAAAGGCCTATGAATTCAACTGGACCAAAGATTTCGATTGATTTTTTACCCAATATCAATCCTTTTTCTGCGAAATCGCTCAATAGCCCAATAAAAATCCACTGAGCAATCGCTGGTAACCAGGACTGAAGCCTCCATTCTCATCCTTCAAAACAAGGTCTTTAAGATCAATTTCTCCTTCTTCAAACCTAAATCCACACACTTCCCGAAAAACCTGTGAGGCTTCCCTATCCCGGATTCTTATCCGCTTCCTTTCCCGCAATCCCACCGATAAGAAAAATCTCCGGAGTTCCTCCATTTGACGGGGAGGCAGGATAATCCAAATCTGTCCCGATGGAGAAAGCCATCGCTGGGTATGCTCAGCCAGATCACGAAAAGAAAGCTCATCGGTATGCAAAGCCTTATTCCTTTTCGGGTCCTTGGATTTTAAGTGATTTTCAAAATAGGGAGGATTGGAAACCAAAAGTTCAAATTGATTGGGATGGAGAAAGTCCTGAAATCTTCCAAAAAACAAGTCTAGCCTTTCTGAAAATGGACTTTCCCGAAAATTCTCCATGGCTTGTTTGGAGGCATCCGCGTCGATTTCCACAGCCATAATTCGGGCATGAGGAGCCCGCTGCGCCAGCATCAAGGCTACCACCCCGGTACCTGTTCCGACATCCAAAATGGTTCTGGCATTCCAACAGTCAGCCAGCGAACCCAATAAGACCGCATCGGTGCTGATTTTCATGGCACAGCGGTCTTGGTGGATTTTAAACTGCTGAAATTGAAACCAGGAATTTCCCATCAGGTGCGGGCTTTGCTAAACAGTCTGGAGGCCAGGCTGGGCTTATCCTGATGGATATTCAATTCCTCTTCTGACACTCTTTTCACTCCTTCTATGGTGTAAAAGGCCTTTTCTTCCAGGGATTTCACTTTGGAAATAAAATCAGGCAACTGATCCCGCTTCATTACGGTAAAAAGCAAATTCACTTTTCCATACCTCCCTTCTGCCCCCACACTGGTAAAACGAAAATTTCTCTCTTTCATGAATTCCATCAATTCCGGAAGAGGCTTGGGAGTAATCACCCGGACAAGGACTCTTCCCAGAGCAAGTTTTTCATCCAAAGTCATCCCCACATAAGTGCCTGTCGCAAACCCTCCTGCATAAGCCAGATAAGACAATGGATTGTTGACATTTTGGAAAATTTGCCCGATGGCCAAAAGCCATATTAAGGCCTCAAAAAACCCCAAAATAGGCACGATGTTTTTCTTCCCGTTCATCATAAACATGATGCGGAGCGTATTGATGGATACATCCCCGATCCTGGCCAAAAAGATCAGCAAAGGCATCAGGAAGTAATTGATCAAATTGTCGGAGATTCCAAGGTAATTGTATAGATCTTGCATGGTTCAAAAATTCCTCCCCAAAATTACCGCTTTATCCCAAGAGGAGACAGATAAATAGGAATTAATCCTGCCTAGATTTTTTGATCTCTGCCAGCCGGAAGGCCAAAGGCAATAAACTGAATCGTCATTAGGAGCAAAAACCAAATCAGAATATTCCAGTTGTTGAAAAGATCCAAAGACACTCCGAATACCAAAGGTCCCAATGCCGCCAAAACATATCCTGCACTTTGGACCATTCCGGATAGCTTTGCCGTGGTTTGATCATCTGCCGTCCGTAAAGAAATCAAGGTGTAGGCTATGCTCAGGCTAGCTCCGCTGCCTATCCCAATGATCGTAAGCGCTGCAAATACGATCCATTCCTGCTCCCAAAACAAAGCCCCAAACCCAAGCAAATAACCCACTCCCACAATCAAGATCACGGGGGACTGTTCTTTAAGCCTTATGAGCAGGTTGGGGGCAAAGAAGGTCCCAATCAAGGAAATCAACTGCATGTAGGAAAGGGCCACACCCGCTAACACAGGACTCATTCCCCTGGCAATTAACATATCCGGAAGCCAGGTAATCATGGTAAAATACATCACAGACTGAGCCCCCATAAAAAGGGTCACCTGCCACGCCAACCGGCTTTTCCAGACATTTTTCCCTTCGAAAATATTTCGCTGTATCCCTGTGCTCTGCGCTCGAAGCTGGGGAATCCAGACCAGCAATGCCAAAATCATCAAAACCACCCAAGAAGCCAGAGAGCCTCTCCAGCCCAAGCCCAAGTCCACCGCTAAGGGAACACTGATCCCGGATGCTATTGCTGCAAAAAGTGACATCCCTGTGGAAAGAAGAGCCGTCATCAGGCCGATTTTCTCAGGGATACGGGCTTTGAAAAAAGGGATCATCAGCACATTGGCAATGACAATCCCGATTCCGGTAAGTGCG
The DNA here is from genome assembly GCA_033844545.1 of Cyclobacteriaceae bacterium. GTDB lineage: Bacteria > Bacteroidota > Bacteroidia > Cytophagales > Cyclobacteriaceae > Algoriphagus. The sequence goes on from JAJLJS010000337.1 coordinate 6,291, forward strand.
GTCCCCAAATAGAGAACTTCAATCCCTCCCAATACCCGAATGACAACTCCTACAGCCAAAAGCGAAATCCCAAGAAATATTGCCTTCCCATGGCCTAGTTTTTTCCCGATTCTGGGTGCAAAAAGAGAGAACAACGCAAAGGTCAGCAAAGAAAGCGTGGTCAGAAAACCCGCCAAACCATTGGAAATCTCCAAATCCTCCCGAATAAACGGAATCAAAGGTCCCACAGAAGCAATCGAGGTCCTAAGGTTAATTGATATGAGGACAATGCCGAGAATGAGCAGACCTTGATTAGAGGTTTTGGACATGAAAGGAGGTTTGATATTTGATTTACGATTTATGATTTATGACATTTTAAAGAACCTCCATCCTAATCTTCAAGATTGATGAACCTGTCATGAAAAAAGAATACTTGAATCCCCAATTCCCAACACGTAAATCCCAAGGTCTAAATTCAACTTTCGAATCTTAAATAATGAGAGTAGGCCTTTTTAAGATCGAGACTCTACCAAGTCTTTGACACAATCTACCCAGGTATCCTTGGAGTTGAGACTGGGAACCAATTCCCAATGCTCTCCGCCCAACTCTTCAAACTGCTCTTTGTATTCTTCACCGACCTCCACGGTAGTTTCGAGACAGTCTGCAACAAACGCCGGTGAAAACACCAAGACTTTTTTCACTCCCTCGTTCGCCAGTTCCTTGATCATGTCCTCGGTATAGGGCTTGATCCAGGGGTCTTTTCCCAGTCTGGACTGAAAGCAGGTGACTACTTTTTCGGAAGGAAGTCCAAGCTTTTCGGCAATAAGCCGGGTGGTTTGAAAACATTGGGCGCGATAGCAAAACTGATTTTTCAGGCCATATTTATTGCAACAGGCCCCAAGCTGACAATATCCCTCTACACTGCCTTTTTTGATTTGTCTCTCCGGCAATCCGTGGTAGGAAAAAAGATACCGATCGTATTCCTGTTTTTCCATGGCTTCCCTTCCCAGTTCTGCCCATGCTTCCAGAAAAAGGGGATGATCAACGTAGTTGCTGATGAAGGTGATTTCGGGAATGATCTGCCATGTTCTGGCGATTTCCATCACCTTGTCCATAACCGAACCGTTCGTGGCAGAGGCATATTGGGGAAACAAGGGCAAAACGATGATTTTTTTCACTTTGCCCTTCATCAGTTCTTCCAGTCCTTTTTCAATGCTGGGATTCTGATAGCGCATAGCCATGGCCACTAGATATTTTTCAGGATCCAGCTTTTTGATCAGCTTTTCTTTTAAGTCTTCTGTATGAAAAAGCAAGGGAGAGCCCCGCTCTGTCCAGAGTTTGCGGTATTCTCCTGCGGATTTGGGAGCACGGAAAGGGGCAATGATCAGATTGACCAGCATCCATCTTGGGATCACGGGAATATCAATGACCCGGCCATCCATGAGAAATTCCCTGAGGTACTTTCTGACATCGGCAGTTTGGGTACTGTCAGGAGTCCCCAAATTGACCAATAGCACTCCTATTTTGGACTTATTGCTTGACATGAATTGAATTCTATTTGCAGAAAGAAAGCCCAAAATTAGCCCCTTTGTTCGAAAAACCTGATTGAATATGAAGATGGGCTATTGAGATTCCTTTTAGATCTTGAGTTTTTCTGCCCAGCCCATCAATGGCCCGGCGATAATGCTGGAAAGCAAAGCCAAAATTACAATCCCTATAAAAAGGGATTCTGAAACCATCCCGCTTTCCAAAGCAATCAGTCCCAAAATGATATCCATGCTTCCCCGGGTGCTCATCCCGAAGCCGATTACCAAGGCCTTGTTTTTCTTGGAACCTGCCAAAATCCCTCCCAAATAAGCGCCGAACATTTTGGTCAAAAACCCGACAATCACCACGACTCCCACGACCCCCAAGTCAAAGCTTTCGATAAAGTTTACCTTGAGCCCGATGCTGACAAAAAAAATTGGCGAGAAAATGTTGTTGATAAACTGATGGAGGATTTCCTTGGCTTTTTCGGTCAGATGTTCCGAATCTCCCAATGCCACCCCGATGATGAAAGCTCCGAAAATGGCATGGATCCCGATGAACTCGGTAAAGGACGCTGCCAAAAAACAAATCGCCAATGAAAGTGACAGCAAACCTCCCGGCCAGGCCAATTTTTTATTGGTCCAAGGCAAAACTCTGTTGATTAAGGCCTTGCCCAAAGTCATCATGAACACCGTGAAAAGCAACGTAAGCCCGATGGTGGGCCAAACCCCCAATCCTTCAGAGCCACCTTCAGAAAGGGAAAGAATCACTGAAAAGATGATCCATCCCACCACGTCTACGATCATGGCACTGGCGATGATCAAAAGCCCCGTTTTTGTTTTAAACAAGTTCAAATCCATTAAAACCCGGGCCACAACAGCCAAGGCAGTAATGGAAATCGCCAATCCGAAAAAAGTCGAGGCCACTACCCGATCATTGATATTGACTCCCAAAAACTCCGGGAAGGCATAGGCGACAACAAAGCCCGCAATAATCGGCAAAGCCATGGAGGTCAGGGCTATTTTCAGGGCATTTTTCCCCTGGCTCCAAACTACATGGAGCTCTACCTCAATCCCGGCTATAAACAACAATAAAACCACGGAAATCTGAACCACGCCATCCAAAGCGATATTGGTCATCTCGTGGCTATGGAATAGTCCAAGCTGAAACTCAGGAGCCAAATTTCCCAATATCGTCGGACCCAGGATAATTCCTGCGATTATTTCCCCAACCACCGCCGGTTGTTTCAAATTCCGGGCTATTTCGGCAAAAACCCTGGCCATGATCAACACGACCGCCAATTGAAGGAGAAGGTTAATGACCTCCTTATGGTTTAAAGTTTCCATGGAGGTTATTATTTTTTATAAATCAATAGGTTACAAGGCAAGGTGCTCAACAAATCTTCCAAATCGTGAGGGAATAGCCGATCCAAAAACGTTAGCTTCCGATCGTCCCCGACGATCAAAAGATCAGCCTCAATTTTCTCGCAAAATCTTGCCAATTCGGTTGCCCAACGACCTCCGGTTACTTTGATATTGATTTTCAAATCCCCTAAATCCAAGCCTTTGAGATTTTCTTCTACGTAGGCAATTTCATCCTGCACCAGTTTGCGTCGGGTCTCCGAAGCTTCCTCCTCCGGATCCTCACTAGCAGTGCCCATCAAAAGACCATACATTTTGATCTCGTTGAGAATGGAAACATTTTTCGAGGCAATGGCCTTGGAAAATTCCACCCCATACCGGATCACGTCTGGAGTGATTTCCAATTGGGTGCCGTTGATGACCACTTTTGAAAACTTAGTGGTTTCCTTTTTGGGTTCAATCAAGGTCAGAACCGAGCAAGGAGCTTTTCGGATGATTTTTCTTCCGACTGAACCCAGATAGTATTTCAAAAAACCTTCTTCCTTGAGAGCTCCTGCTACCAAAAGATCCACATTTTCCTCTTTGCAGGCCTCCAGGATTTTTTTGGCTGGTTTCCCACTCTCTTTCCAAAGTACCTTGGTTTTTTCCTTTTCTACTTCAAGTTTGTCCAAGATACTTTCCAGCTTGGACTCCAATTCTTCGGTTTTTACCCCGACATGAATCAGGATCAATTCACTTTGAAACAGGTTGACTAAATTCTGGGCTTCCAAAATCAGAGCCTCCATTCTGGGAGAAAAGGCGATGGCCAAAGCGATCTTTTGGTACATATGGGAAAGGCTTAATCCTTTTAAATAAGCCATTTTTATTCAATCTGCCAATCTTCAAAACCTTTCAAACCATTTATCCTTTTCTGTTTCCGCTGGTTAGTCTCTAAAGTTCCCGATCAAATCCAAGGGCTTTTCCTCATGGATTTTCAATTAAATTCAATTCAAAATTCAGAATTAACCCATTCCTAATCCTATGAGAAAAATTCTTCTGACGGGATTCTTGTGTGGAAGTTTTCTTGCCGCCGATGCCCTGGCCCAAGACTATCCCACCCTGAATCAAGTAAGCCAGAGGCTCCAGCAACTTGGATCAAATGCCAAGGCGGAACTCACTACCCTCACCAAAACGAGCGGGGGAAATGACATTTATGTCCTGAAAGTCGGGACTGGAAAAATGGATGAAAAACCTGCCATCGCTGTAGTCGGCGGGGTAGAAGGCTATCATGTCCTCAGCGTGGAGCTCGCTTTGCAATTTGCCGAAAAACTGATCCAGGAGAAAAGTGAGGCACTGGAAAGCACGACATTCTACATTTTCCCAAATATGTCCCCAGACGCCTATGCCCAATATCATGCTTCCCTGAAGTATGAAAGACGCGGCAATGCCTCAGCTGCGGACCATGACCGGGACGGTACGCCCAATGACAATGGCTATTCAGACCTTAACGGAGATGGCTTGATCACTTGGATGCGGGTGGAAGATCCCTTGGGCGAATGGACCACTTCCAAAGAAGATTCCAGAGTATTGGTCAAGGCGGACCGTTCCAAAGGTGAATCTGGAAAATATCTGCTTTACAGGGAATCCAGAGATGAAGACAAGGATGGAAAATTCGGCGAAGACCCCAAGGAAGGAATTGCTTTCAACAAGAGCTTGACTTACAAATTCCCTGTGTTCGAACCGCTTGCAGGAGATATCGCCGTCTCTCAGGCGGAAAGCCGCGCATTGTTGGATTACCTTTTTGAGCAATGGAACATTTTTGCCTTTGTGACCTTTTCCCCGGCAAACAACCTCAGCTCCCCTTTGAAATATAATGCAGCAGAGGCAAGAAAGCGGGTAGTTACGTCTATTTTGGAAAAAGATCAGGCCATCAATGCCATGGTCTCAGAGATGTACAACAAGACCGTCAGCCAAAAAACTTTCCAGCAAACAAATCAAGGTACCGACGGAGACTTCTTTCAATGGGCCTATTTTCATTTCGCCCGTTTGAGCTTCTCTACTCCTGGCTATTGGACTCCGGAATTCAAAGGCAAAACCAACGCAGAAGCCAATTATTTGGCCTGGTCCGACTCCTTGGGATGGAATTCATTCGTCCCCTGGACAGAGGTGAAGCATCCAGATTTCCCCAACCGAAAAGTGGAAGTCGGAGGAATTAAGCCTTTTGTGAGCAGCAATCCTCCCTTCGAAAAAGTTGCAGGAATTGCAGAAGAGCACACTTCGTTTATTCTCCAGCTGGCCGCGATGCAGCCCAAATTGGAGTTTCACAATTTGAAAACCGAATCCTTGGGCAATGGCTTAACCCGGGTTACCATGGACTTATTCAATAATTCTCCACTTCCTACCCACACAGAAATGGGGGCAAGATCCAGATGGCTTCGCAAAATCCGGATGGATTTGGACGCGGCTCCTGACAAGATCATCTCTGGGGACAAAATCAAACTGATGGACTCTTTGGGAGCCTATGAGAAAGTCACTTTTTCCTGGGTTCTGAGAGGATCAGGAACTTTCACCGTGAAAGCCGGTGCAGCACATACCGGATTTGCCACTCAAACCCTAAAACTCTAAGCCATGAAAATGTTAAATACCAAAAAAACTATCATCGCCTTGGCTTTGGGCGCTTTGAGTCTGGGTAACCTGGATGCTCAAGCCCAACAGGAAAATTACTTCCGAGCCATCGGGACTCCCCATAAACCAAAGGTAGAAATCGCCTGGAACCGATATTACAGCGCAGAAGGTCTCTGGGACTGGATGAAAAAAATAGCCGCTGCCCATCCCGGCCTTGCCAAAGTAGAATCCATCGGGAAATCTGTGGAAGGAAGAGATATTCTGACGCTGACGATTACGGATTTTTCTTCAGGAAAAGACACCGATAAACCAGCCATGTGGATTGACGGAAACATCCACTCCAATGAAATTCAGGGAGCTGAATTTTCCTTGTATGTGGCCTGGTACCTCACAGAGATGCATGCGGACAATGAATTTGTCAAGCAGCTTTTGAAGGACAAAACATTCTACATCACCCCCACGATCAACCCTGACGCCCGAAACAACTTTTTCAAAGAGCCCAATACCGCAAGCACTCCTCGCTCGGGCATGTTGGTTTTGGACAATGACGGAGACGGAGAAGCTGGAGAAGACCGAATGGACGACTTGGATGGAGATGGGCATATCACCATGATGATCCGAAAATCCAAAACCGGAAGATTCATCAAAGATCCTTTGGACCCAAGAAGACTTCAGATGGTCGGCCCAGACCAAGTCGGAGAATATGAAATGCTCGGACAGGAAGGGCTTGACAATGACCAAGACGGGGTAGTCAATGACGACGGGGTAGGATATTACGATCCAAACCGAGACTGGGGCTGGAACTGGCAGCCGGATTATATTCAGCGAGGGGCTTTAAGATATCCGTTTTCCCTTCCTGAAAACCGTGCCATCATGGAGTTTGTCATGAAGCACCCCAACATTGCCGGAGCCCAAAGCTTTCACAATTCCGGAGGGATGATCCTCAGAGGCCCTGGAGCTGAAGAAGATGTCAATACCTATACCCGTGAGGATATCCGCATCTACGATGCGATTGGGAAAGTCGGGGAAGAAATGCTACCCGGATACCGATATATCACCGTGTATAAGGATCTCTACACTGTTTTTGGTGGGGAATTGGACTGGTTTTACGGAAACCGAGGAGTATTTACTTATTCGAACGAGCTGATGATCCCCTACCTTTATTTCCACAAAGAAGGAGGTCGTGGAAGCCAGGACGAGCAGTTTAAAGTCGATCAATTATTGACTTTTGG
>JAJLJS010000338.1:0-5661 GCA_033844545.1 Cyclobacteriaceae bacterium
TCAAAGTTTTTCTTTGGGGTCAAAGGATGCACGCGGGCTTCGACTCCCGGCTGGAAAAAGAAGGTGCTGTTGGTTCCCATTTCATGGAAGTCCAAGTGAATATTGGGCAGCCAGCTTTGAAATACGCGGACTCTGTTTCTCGACTCAGGATGCTGAACAGGTAACCAGTCACGGTTGAGGTCAAACCAATAATGGTTGGTTCGTCCTCTTGGCCAGGCTTCGTTCAATTCCCGCTGGGCGGGATCCCCGTTCATGACATAGGCCTTGTGAGAATTGACCCAAGAGGCGAATCGGTTTAAGCCATCCGGGTTGATTGCCGGATCCAAGAGCAAAATGATGTTTTCCAGTTCCGAAGCAATTTCATTGGCCGCGGCAAAATGGTAGGCAGCCAAAAGGGAAGCGTTTGCTCCGCTGGGCTCATTTCCATGGACTGAATAGCCCATAAACATGACCACGGGCATATTTTGGATGTTTACCGAAGCTCCCGGTTCCCGAAGTTTTGCCCGTTCGGCTTTGATTTGGTCAAGTTTGGCAAGATTGGCCGGAGCGGTGATGGTCAGAAGTGTCTGGGGGCGCTTTTCGTAGGATCTTCCCGTCTCTTCGAAGATTACCCGGTCAGAGGCTTCCGCAACAGCCTTCATGTATATGACCAGCTGGTCATGGGTGACATGCCACTCTCCGACTTCATAGCCTAAAACCTGCTTAGGCGTAGGAATGGCCGGATTGTAGGTGTATCCTTTGGGTAAGTAATAACTCAGATCCTGGGCGAATGTGAGTGAGGCAATGAGGGCTAAAAGCACCGATAGGGTGTACTTTTTCATGGGTTGGAATTTTTTCAATTGACTAAATTCTTAACTAGTTTAAAGAAAAAAAGCTATTTTAGACAGGAGGTAAAAATAATAGAACAAACGATAAAGAAATGGATTTAGTCATTCCCGATCATGGACTTTGGATTTGGCAGCTGGGTAGTTTGGTCTACTTGGGCTTTTGGGTTTATGCGCTAATCGATTGCCAGAGAAATGATTTCCAGGGTCACCATCAAAAACTCATTTGGATGATTTTGATCCTATTTGCGCCAATATTCGGAACATTTATTTATCTCAGTATGGGCAAAAGCTCCAAAATCAAAAAGTCATTTAGACCTGATTTTTCCCAAATTTCCAACAAAACGATTCCTTAAAAATGAATATTGCTTTTATCCAGAATATGGGAGGAGGTTTTCTCATTGTACTCCTGATCTTCTCTTTAGCCTATTTGGCACTGTGGGTTTACTGCCTGGTGGATGTGATCAATGGGAAATTCAAGGATCCTAATATGAAAATTATCTGGGTGATTATTCTGTTGTTTGCACATGGCCTAGGACCGATTGCCTATTTAATTCTTGGTAAAAACTCCAAAAACAAGTAATCGCATGCTCAAAGTACTCGGAATCTTAATCTATGCCTATACCATTTACGATGTGGTGACCAGCCGATTTGCCAATTCCAATGACAAGTTGATTTGGATCTTGATTGTACTTCTCCTGCCTATTCTGGGGACCATTCTTTGGTTTGCGATGGGAAGGAATAAGCGAATCTGATTAATTATGAAACAAATCCTTTAAAGCCCCGGCTAATTCATAATACTCAAACTGAAATCCGGCTTTTTGGATTTTTTGGCAGGAAACCCGGTTGCCGCCCAAGACCATGGCGGACATTTCCCCTAAAATCAGCTTTAAAACAAAACCCGGGACTCCGATGCCCATATAGGGTTTGCCGGAGGCATAGGCCGCCTCCCGAGTCAATTGCTGATTGGTGGCGGGATTGGGGCCTACCGCATTGTAGATTCCCTGTAGCGTGGTTTTTTCCAAAGCAAAAACGAACATCCGAGCCAGATCTTCGATGTGAATCCAGCTCATCCACTGATCTCCACCACCCAGAGGTGCTGCGACAGGCGGTTTGAGCATTTCCCCTAGGGCTCCTCCAGCTTCATCCAAGACAATCCCGATTCTTAAAATCACTGTCCGGAGGTGAAGACTTTCGATTTTTTTGACTTCATTTTCCCAAGCCTTGACGACCTGCGCCAAAAAATCTGTCCCAGAAGGACTGGTTTCATCTACCAATGTGGTTCCGGTATTGAATCCATAATACCCCACTGCAGAGGCTGAAATAAACGTATTGGGTTTGTTTTCGGCTTTTTCTATGGCAGCATGGAGCAATTGGGTACTCTGGGTTCTTGATTCCAAAATCAGTTTTTTCCGTTCTGAAGTCCATCGTTTATCCGCGACGCCGGCTCCTGCCAGATGAATGACCGCGTCAGCCCATTCCATAGCCTGGGGGTCAATATGATTTTTTTCCACATCCCACAGAAAGCTTTTCCTTTTTTGCTCACTTCTGCTCAGCCAGGCCACCTCGTACCCTTTTTTTTCCAAAAGGGTAGTGATTTGATTTCCGATTAATCCGGAACCACCGCTGATCAGGATATTCTTCATGAGATACTTTTTATTTGTAACCAGAAAGCTTGGTGAATGTTGAAATGTACGCTTTTGCTACATTCGACCGAGCATTCGGTTAGGATTAATAATGCTTATTTTATTCCAAAATTCTACCGTCTTGGTTTTCTTTGTTCCAATTCCCTAAAGATCAACACAGCAAATTTGGTTCGATATATCTTCCAATGGTTAGGCTTGGGCGCTGTAGTGGGCATTTTGTCCGGTTCGGCCTCAGCTATTTTTTTGATTTTGCTGGATTGGGCGACCGAATATCGGGAGGCTCACCTTTGGCTACTGGCGCTTTTGCCCTTAGCTGGATTCTGTATCGGGTATGTATATCACCATTATGGGGCCAATTCTGTCAAAGGCAACAATCTGCTTTTGGAAGAACTTTATCAGCATAAGCAGCCCATTCCCCTTCGAATGACTCCTTTGGTATTGTTTGGAACCATTTTTACGCATCTTTTTGGGGGTTCTGCCGGCCGGGAGGGGACTGCCGTTCAAATGGGAGGATCATTGGCAGATCAGCTTCAGAAATGGTTTCCCGAAAAATTTAACCCAGAAAACAGAAGAATTCTTTTGATCTGTGGAGTGGCGGGAGGATTTGCTTCTGTGTTTGGAACTCCACTAGCTGGGGCAATTTTTTCCCTTGAGTGGATGCTTACCCGACAGTTTCGATGGAAATCCCTCTTGCCGGCCTTTTGGACAGCATGGGTTGCGGATTGGGTTTGTGAATGGGGTTGGGGAGTAGGCCATATTGCCTATTCAATTCCTGACATTCCGCCGCATTCCTTTTCTAACCTGGTTTGGATAATTCCTGCCGGCTTGGCTTTTGGTCTGGCAGCGCGGCTTTTTTCTCAGTTTGGGCATTGGATTGGGGATATATTCCAAAAGTATATTGCTTATCCTCCGATTAGACCGGTGATTGGTGGAGTAGTTTTGGCAGCTATTTTTTATATCACCGGGGCATTTGAGTATGCCGGATTGGGAGTTCCCAGGATCGTGGAGGCTTTTGAAAACCCGGTGCCATGGCATGATTTTCTGGCAAAAATAGGATTGACGGGCCTCACCTTGGGTTCTGGATTTAAAGGAGGAGAAGTGACCCCTCTGTTTTTTACCGGCGCTACCTTAGGAAATGCGCTATCGGGGTGGATTCCCTTGCCCTTGGCCCTATTGGCGGGATGTGGCTTTGTGGGGGTGTTTTCGGGAGCGACCAATACGCCTTTAGCCTGTACGGTGATGGGGATGGAGCTTTTTGGCTATGAGGCTGGCGTTTTTCTTGGATTAGCTTGCTTGGTGGCTTACTTGGCTAGCGGGAAGAGCAGTATCTATTCCGCTCAAAAATACGATCAAAAGTATCCCAAACTTTAGTCTACCTTACTTCCGCATTTTCTACAATAACTATCCCCCAGTTCAATCCCGTCAAAACTACAATGCGTGCAGGATTTTAAAAACTCATAATGTCTGGGGGCCTTTCTTTTGGCCATTTCTGCAGTGACAATTCCCGTAGGGACAGCTATGATGGCGTAGCCAAGCAGCATGATGACGGAAGCCATAAACTGACCAAAAGGAGTGCTTGGCGTGATATCTCCAAATCCTACAGTAGTCAAGGTCACAATTGCCCAATACATAGACACGGGAATGCTCGTAAACCCATGTTCTGGTCCTTCGATGACAAACATCAATGTGCCCATGATCAATACAATCGTGAGCACTGAAAAAAGAAACAACTGTATTTTGGCCGCACTGGCCTTTAGCGAGTCCCCGATAAAGTCTGCCTCAGCCAGATATCTTCCCAATTTGAATACCCGAACTATCCGCAAAAGCCGAAGCGCTCGAATGACGGAAAGCAATTGGGTGTTTGCGACAAAAAAACTGAGGTATACCGGCAAAATTGCCAGCAAATCCACAATGCCAAAAAAGCTGGTGACATACTTGAAGGTTTTGCTAGTCAACCAAAGCCGAAGGATATATTCAATGGTGAACAAAAATGTAAATCCCAACTCGAGGTAAAAAAAGGTCTCTCCGTACTCCAACCTCAGAGATTGTACGGAATCAAGGATTGCGATAATTACTGAACCGAAAATCAGAATCAATAAGACAATGTCGAATAACCTTGATTCCCGATCACTCGAGTCAAACACAATATGCGCTATCCTTTTTTTATCCAGCATGAATTCAAAATTTAAGAATTTTCTGCTTAATCGAGATAATAAACTCGCTTTACCCTTGCGCTGATATTGGTCAACAGTTCATAGGGAATGGTTCCGATTCGGTCTGCCAGTGCCTTGAGAGAGATTTTTTCTCCATAAATGACCACTTCGTCGCCTTCCTTGGCCTCTGGTATTTCGCTAAGATCTATCATGGTCATGTCCATGCAGACATTCCCGATGACGGGAGCCTTTTTGCCGTGAACCAAGACAAATCCTTTTCCTCCGGAAAATCTTCGGTCGTACCCGTCTGCATACCCAATGGCCAAGGTTCCGATCCTGCCACCTTCTGGTAAAAATCCTTTCCGGGAATATCCCACCGTGGCCCCGGCAGACAATTGTTTAATTTGGGATATCGTCGTCTTCAAGGTACTGACGGGCTTCAGGGAGGAATCAAATTTGCCGGTAACTTCCACCCCATAAAGCCCGATTCCCAGTCGAACCATATCGAGTTGAAATTCCGGAAAACTCACGATTCCAGCAGAATTTAAGGCATGGGCTAAAGGCTGATAATTCAATTGAGCCTCGATCTGGGATTTCATTTCCACAAACTGATTCAACTGAATCAGGGAAAAATCCCGGTGAATTTCTTCATCAGCGCCTACCAAATGGGTGTAAATACTGGCAACGTTTAATTCCGGATAATCCAGGAGAAGTTGTCCTAAGTCAGGGATATGCTTGGGTTCGAAGCCTAGCCGATGCATCCCGGTATCCAAATCCAAGTGGATGGAAAGCTGGGTTTGGTGAAGCCTGGCATAGGTTCCGAGTTTTTTGAAAAAGTCCAGGCTGAACACCACGGGTTCAAGCTCGAACTCCCGGAGGTGATCAAAAGATTCCTCTACAGGATTCAAGACCATGATGGGAAGACGGATTCCCTGTTTTCTCAGGACCACCCCTTCGTCAGAAAATGCCACGGCAAGGTAATCTGCTCCCATGGTTTGCAGGTGATTGGCTATTTCTGCAGCTCCTCCCCCGTAAGCA
>JAJLJS010000339.1:0-1270 GCA_033844545.1 Cyclobacteriaceae bacterium
AGAATAACTTTGAACGCTAATTCCAAAGAAAAAAATCATCAGGGAAAACCTAAAAAAAGACATAGGGTGGATCGTTCAATTTTTCCTTTGCCCAACGGAAGCAAAGAGATTAATGTTTGTTAATTCTTTCGAAACTTTTCCATCCAGAACCCACCTTCTGGAAAAGCCGCCTTTCAAAATAAGGTTTATTTCCTAATTTCAAGCCATGATTTGGGCATACCCTGACCTCAGATTGATTTTGATTCTAGGAGGATTGTTTATCCTGCTGTATATCTTCTATATCTCCAGATTTCTGATCATCAACAGGAGGCTAAAGGTGGAAAAACAACGCCTTTTCACCAAACTCTTTATCCGTACCCTTTACTTTATCCTCTTTTTGATAGCTTTTGCAGGTCCTTCGATCGGCAATTCATTCAAAGAAGTTCAGGAAGAGGGGAAAGATATTTTCATTGCAGTGGATCTTTCCCAATCCATGATTGCCACCGATGTGGGCCCAAATCGCCTCGCCAGGATTCAATTTGAGCTGAAAGAGATGCTGAAGTCCTTTCCTTCAGATCGAATTGGTTTGATCATATTCAGCACCGAAGCTTTTATGCAACTGCCGCTCACCTATGACCAGGCAGTCTTGAATCTTTATATTGACGGCTTGAATATCGGTTTGGTTCCCAATCTGGGAACTGACCTGACCACCCCTTTAAAACTCGCCTTGGATAAGTTTGAAAAGGATGAAAGTCAGGAGATAAAGGCTAAAGCCATAGTACTGATTTCCGATGGGGAGCATTTCGGAGATGAATTGGATGATATTGCGGATCAATTGGAAGATCAGGGCGTGAAAGTATTTTCCTTGGGAGTAGGTACTGAAGATGGCGGACAAATGCCCCGGGGAAATGGAGTCGTCATTGACACCAAAACCGGTCAGCCGGCATTGACCAAGCTGGACAAAGCCCCCTTGCAATACATTGCCTCCCAAACTGGAGGAGAATATTTTGAAATCTCCGACCAGACCAAGGAGATGGGCAATTTGATCTCGGCCTTGGAAAGCCTGGAAGGTGGCGTCACCAATACCCGGATGGTCGAGACCAGTTCCAACAAGTATTTTTATTTCCTGCTGGCAGCCCTTGTTTTGGCGATGCTGGACATGATTTTACCCGTAAAAACCATCAAACTGTAATGAGCTGGAGTAAATGGATTTTAGGTTTATTTCTTATCATCCCTTCCTCTTGGACTCGGGTGAGCAGGTTAAATACAGCCATTGAAAAAGCGGAAACCA
>JAJLJS010000340.1:0-2496 GCA_033844545.1 Cyclobacteriaceae bacterium
AATACATGAAAAGTTATGGGATTGACTTTTTTGCGTATAACTGGTATTTCGGAAGACATTACTTTTACCATCTTTATTTTGGACCTCAGTCAAAAATCTATTACCCCAATGGCTGGCCTATTGATCCCAATCGAGATGGAAGAGTTGCCGTTCCGGGATTGGTAGAATGGGGAGATCAACTGGAAGTACTGCTTTCTGAAAATGCAAAACTTCCTCCGGATCAACAGATGAAGTTTGCGATCAACTGGTGTGACGACAGCCATGAGCGATGGATGCTTTGGCTGAAAATAGGTTCCCCGGAAGAAATCGCCCGAAAAGCAAATTATCCCGGAGAAAAACCGGACCGGGAGCTTTACCTGAAAGTCCATGAAAAAATCACCCAGCTTTGGATTGATCAATACTTTGGAAGAAGCGATTATTTAAAAGACGAGGAAGGGCGTCCGATTGTCTACTTTTATTTTCCCCAAGATGCAGAATCCCGGGCTGCCTACTATGGTCTTGGACTTAAGGATCTCTTGGAACTCTCCAAGCAAACTGCCCAGAAGGCTGGTATTCAAGGAATTAAATTTATAGCCGTTATGGCCGGCCCCATGTTGGAAAGGGAAAGAGCCTATGGTCTTCCCACCCGATGGAAAGCCAATAATCCCAAAAGACCTTGGGAAGGTGGCAAGTACCAAAACAGGCAATTGCTCCAAGAATATGTGCCCAGGTTGAAGGATATGGGTTTTGAAGGAATGACAGGGTATGTTTATCACAATTTCATGGAGAAAGACAATCGTTCCTACGCAGATATGCGAGAGACCTACAGAAGGCATTGGGACTTATGGAGTGAAAAATTCGCTCCAGATCCCAATTTTGACTACCAAATTCCTGTGGCTATGGGGTGGGATATGCGGCCTGCGGGTGGTACCTGGCCCCAGCAGAGCGGTTTTCCTTCCGAGCCCTACAAGGATAAGGTCCATAGTGATAAATCTTCCTTTTTGGCAAAGCTCAAAGAAGCCCAAGCCTATTCCAGAAAATACCGGTCTTCCAATGGAAACACCGTGATGATTTGCTGCTGGAATGAATACTTGGAAGGAAACTATATCGAGCCGACAGAAGGGCACGGTTTTGATTATTTGGAAGCCATCCGGGAAGTATTTGGCAACTGAATTCAGGTCAATGGATTCAATCTGGAGATCGGATAAGGCTCAGAACCTGACTTTTTCAGTTCAAATCTTGGTAATGGGACTTAAGCTCCGAAAAAACTTAGCGGATGAATAGCCTTTTACTTTTGGGGAGACTCTCCCTTTTCATCATTTGTCTCTGGTTTGGGATCCTGAAATCTTGGGCCTCTCCCCTGCTGAACATTTAGTCCATAATCTATTTGATCAGATACTTGGCGTTTGGATGGATTTTGAATTCTTGAATAGCACACTTGGAGTAATAGATTGTATGATCGGAATACTTTGGCTGGTTCCAAATTGGACAAAATCCCATTGATACTTTTGCTGGCCCATAAGGAAGCGACTTTCCTTTCGGTTTTCCTTTTGCCCAATGATACCTGGCAAAATTGGTTTACTCCTACCCTAGTGGGTCAATACATCCTCAAAAACCTTGGGTTGATTTCTTTAGGATTATTGATTTTCGGGTTGGAGTTTGAAAAAAGTTGAGAAGAGAAAGTTTGAATTAAGCTAACTCAAAGTATTGCACCAACCCCAAGGATTGGGCTTAGGATTAATCCTGGGAAATGGAAAAGCCCAATTCAATGAATTGGGCTTTTCCATTTAGGTCAACTCTTATTTGTTCAACCGTTTATTTTTTGATCAATCGCTTGGTCATTACCATATTTCCGGCTTCCACCTGTACGGTATACATCCCTGCTGCCAAGCCCTGAAGATCGATTTTTTGGGTAAATGAACCTTCACGGAAGGCTTCATTTTCCATCACCAATCTTCCGACTGCATCAAAGATTCGGATCGCAACGGTGGCGCTTTGATCCAAGTCCACCATGACATTGGTTTCTTCAGCCGCTGGATTTGGATAGACAAAGAACTCACCCGGCTTCATTTCTCTTCGAAGCGTGATCTCTCTGGAAATGGTCTGACCAGCTCGGTCAGTGCTAAAGAGGGTCACATCCAATCTTGCAGGAATTGAGGTTCCTTTCCAGATCAATCGATCTCCGTCAAGTTCCACATCAGGATTTTCACCCAAGGTGTAGCTATGAATATTGTCCACCGGATCGATGGTTCTCAGATTACCCAGAACTTCTCCGGCTCTCAATCCAGAAGCAAGTTTGCTGTTATCCACCACGATATCCAGTGCCTGAGGCTTGTTCTGAACCATCACCAAGATGGCAATTGGTTCATCCAAGGAATAGAATTCATTCGCGATCAGATCAGCTTTCAGTTCGTAGATTCCCGGAGTCAACTGATCGTAAGAATCGGACTGAAGGGTCATCGGAAGTTTCTTCGCTTCAAACCAAGTCAGGCTCATTTTCTCAATTTCCTTCTTGAC
>JAJLJS010000341.1:0-1190 GCA_033844545.1 Cyclobacteriaceae bacterium
CCGAAGTGGTCTTTTACTTCAGAATTTTGGACACGACACCCGCGCCGACGGTGCGGCCGCCTTCACGGATGGCGAAGCGCAGGCCGTCTTCCATCGCGATCGGGGCGATCAGTTCGACGGTGAACTTCAGGTTGTCGCCCGGCATCACCATCTCGGTGCCCTCGGGCAGCGTCACGGTGCCGGTCACGTCGGTCGTGCGGAAGTAGAACTGCGGACGGTAGTTCGCAAAGAACGGCGTGTGACGGCCGCCTTCTTCCTTCGTCAGGATATAGGCCTCTGCTTCGAACTGCGTGTGCGGCGTCACCGAACCCGGCTTGCACAGAACCTGACCACGCTCGACGCCTTCACGGTCAACACCGCGCAGCAGTGCGCCGATGTTGTCGCCGGCCTCACCACGATCCAGCAGCTTGCGGAACATCTCGACGCCGGTGCAGACGGTCTTCTTCGTGTCGCGGATACCCACGATCTCGATTTCGTCGCCAACGTTGATCACGCCACGCTCCACACGGCCGGTCACAACCGTACCGCGGCCCGAGATCGAGAACACGTCTTCGATCGGCATCAGGAACGGCTTGTCCACGGCGCGCGCAGGCGTCGGGATATAGGTGTCAACCGCTTCCATCAGCGCGCGGATCGAGTTCTCGCCGATTTCCGGATCACGGCCTTCCATCGCCGCCAGCGCCGAACCCTTGATGATCGGAATATCGTCGCCCGGATACTCGTAGGAGGTCAGCAGCTCGCGGATCTCCATCTCCACCAGCTCCAGCAGCTCCTCGTCGTCAACCTGGTCGACCTTGTTCATGTAGACGACCATGTAGGGAATACCCACCTGGCGACCCAGCAGGATGTGCTCGCGCGTCTGAGGCATAGGGCCATCGGCCGCGTTCACAACCAGGATCGCGCCGTCCATCTGCGCCGCACCGGTGATCATGTTCTTCACATAGTCGGCGTGGCCGGGGCAGTCGACATGCGCATAGTGGCGCGTCTCGGTCTCGTATTCCACATGCGCAGTCGAGATCGTGATCCCGCGTGCTTTCTCTTCCGGCGCGCCGTCGATCTGGTCATAGGCCCGGAATTCGCCGAAATACTTCGTGATCGCAGCCGTCAGCGTCGTCTTGCCGTGGTCAACGTGACCAATCGTGCCGATGTTAACGTGCGGTTTGTTACGTTCAAACTTTGCCTTGCCCATC
>JAJLJS010000342.1:0-10338 GCA_033844545.1 Cyclobacteriaceae bacterium
GTTTTCCGGCTCCAAGGTAGAAGTCCAGTCATTTCTTGCAGAAAGGTTCAGGAAGAGGTAATCCGAATAATCCAAGGTGATGTTACCATATACCCCATATCTTCTTTCCTCTGATCCGAAAGTCATCGTTCCGCCGGAATAGGCATCGTTAGAGGAAGAATTGGAGAAGTTGGAGTGACGGAACAAACCGAAAGCCAACTGACCCTGAGAAGCAACCCCATTTTGGTCATACACATCGTAACGGGAGTTACCACCCAACAAGGCACTCATGCCGAATTTATCAGAAAACTCTTTTTTCCAGTTCAAGATCAAATCTTGGTTCCAAATGGTGTTTTGGATGTTGATTGATCGATAGTAACCGGAAGTAGTTGCCAAAGAAGAAGATGGTCCCCCTTTGTTGTATCGCAATTCCTGCAATTCAAAATAGGTATCGAGACCCAATCGATAGGTGATTGAGAAGTTGTCGTTGATATCGTAGTTTAAGGAGGTGGAGTTAAAGAAACGCTTCACTTCTGAAGAGTTTACATAATTTCTCACCAACCAGTTTGGATTGACGATGTCGTTACCGCCTCGATAGTAGACAGAGCTTTTGTCAATTGGGTTTTCCCACGGTAAGCCCGCCAAATCTACTGATCTAGGGGTATAAAGCACGTGGGCAAACACAGAAGGAATACCACCGCTTGGACCAGATCCGAATGAAGCATTAACTGGAGGAGTCACCAAGTCTGTGATGGCAAAGGTAAAGGATGAGTTGACAGACAACTTGTCTGA
Source organism: Cyclobacteriaceae bacterium (assembly GCA_033844545.1). Lineage (GTDB taxonomy): Bacteria > Bacteroidota > Bacteroidia > Cytophagales > Cyclobacteriaceae > Algoriphagus. Next base: position 772 of record JAJLJS010000342.1, read on the forward strand.
AATAGCTGAATTCACGCCCAAGCCGAAGTTATACTTCTTCAATTCATTACCTGGAACAAATCCCTCGTCATCCGTGAAGCCAAAGCTGGCATTGAAGCCTGTTCTGTCTGAACCACCGGAAATAGCTACGGAAGTATTGGAAACAATACCTGTTCTGAAGAAGATTTCTGAAGGATCAGCATAAGCCTTGTATTCGTACTGCACTGGAGTTCCACCCACAATGCCATCCACCCAGAATTCAGGGAAGGCATTTCTGATTGAGGCTACCGAAGAAGTGGCATATGGATGGTTTACGGTCAATCCCTGATCCATTCTCGGTCCAAAGTTGGAGAAGAAGAATCCCGGGGCTTGCTGGAATCCATTACCGTAAATTTGTCCGTAAGTAGGAAGGGAGGCTGCAGTATTGCTGAATACAGACTGGTTGATGGTCACTTCAGCTGCTTTTCTTTTGGAGGCACCTGATTTGGTAGTAATTAGGATTACCCCGTTTCTACCTTGGTCACCGTAAAGAACTGTCGCAGAAAGACCCTTCAATACAGACATGCTCTCGATGTTGTTTGGATCGATATCCAAGAATCGGGAGGAAGTAGCTGTACCACCAGTGGTGAAGCCGTTTGCGTTGTTTGTGCTGGTGTTGAAAGGAACACCATCTACCACGAACAAGGGCTGGTTAGAACCGGTAGCAGAGGAGTACCCTCTGATGACCATGTTGGTACCAGATCCTGACATCCCGTTGGTTGAGGTAATGTTCACACCTGGAACTTTTCCTTGCAACACTCGGGCTACGTCAGCTTCTGGTCGGTTTTCCAGTTGCTCGTTACCCACTGAAGTTACGGCGTAACCCAGTGCCTTTTTCTCTCTCTCAATACCGATCGCCGTTACAACTACTTCATTTAGTTGTGCGGCGTCAGTCGTAAGAGTGACATTGATTACGGTTCGGTTGCCGATTGCTTCTTCCGCGGACTTTAATCCCACGAAAGAGAAAATCAGAACATCCGATCCCGCCGGTACATTAATGGAGTAATTACCATCCAAATCGGTGGTAGTACCCACTGTTGTACCCTTGACGAGAACGGTTGCTCCGGGCAACCCCAGACCGTCTTCCTCGGAAATTACCTTGCCGGTAATTACCCGTTGTTGCGCTGACACCTCATAACTGAGGGCCATGGTGAAAAGCGCAACAACAAAGAGTAAAGCTTTTCTCATAAGGTATTTAGTTTAGTTGATTCGTAAAGAAAATTTATTCTGGCAAAATTTCAAAAGCGGTAAAAAATTCGTTTCAAAGGAAGAAAAAGCTAATTATTTGGTTGCACACCCCTAATGTTAACAATTATTAACAGGTTACGCCTTAATTCTCCCTATTCGCAAAACAATATTTTGAAATTTCTGGAAAAAGTTAAAAATCAAAAAAATCTTTTCCTTGAAAAAAAAGTTAAAAAGTTGCTAAAAATCCGATTTTCTGGCGTTTTTAGGTATAAAAACAGCCTTTTTAGATCTTTTTCATAATAAAATTTTGGAAATTAACATTCTCGCAACTTGAGAAATGGTCATTTTGAAAAAAACCAAATAAATGGTTCAAACTATTCAATGATTTATGGTTTTTTATGTAAAAAATAAAAAAACCGGTTACTTTTTTAACCGGTTTTTCAATTTTAAAAGGAATATCTTAAAGTAAAAGCTGCCTCGTCCCACCATAGCCCTGTGAAGTCCACAAAATTGTATGCTGGCTTCCAATCAAAGCTTAAATAGAAGTTAGTATTATAAAAATTATATTCTAATCCAGTTATAAAATCGATTCCATAAGCCTTATAATCTTCCGTGCCTTTATACACCCAAGGTGGCTCGGCCTGAGGTTCTTTCCAAATACCATAATGAGCCCCTCCTCCCAAATACCATTCTAAGCCCCGGAATTCCCGAACGTCGATGTGATATTCGTAAAGCAGGGTGAAATTCCATCCTTTCCATCGGTTGAAGGCCATCAGCTCCAGAGCTGACTGATCCGTCACAAAATGCTTGACTGAGCCTCCCAAAGAGGTCCCGGCCCTTACACCAATCATCACATTGTAATCCCGAAAAGTATATTGGGCGATACTTTGAGGAAGAAAAATTCCCATTCCAAAAAACAGGAATCCAAGCATAAAAATTTTGGTCACTTTCAATTTCTTCACGATTTGATTTAAAAAGTAAAAATTTTTTCCGGAGTAATGCAATAATCCAACCGAACATCATGCGGTTCGGGTGCAATATTTTCTTCAGGAGGAAAAATACTCAATCCCATTTTGATCACGGTTGGATCCAAGGTTGAGAGAAAGGAATCATAATATCCTTTTCCGAATCCCACTCGATTGCCTTGGAAATCAAATGCCAATAAAGGCACCAAGACCAATTGAATTTTGGAAGGAGAAACCTTGATCGACTCCTGAGGCACTGGAATTCCCCATTCATCCCTAAAAAACTCTGCCTCTTTGGGTAGTCTCAGGGTTTCCAGAGCTGTAGATTGCTTATTGGTCTGGGAGGTATAGAGGATCTTGTCCATTTCGTCCAGACTCTCTTTGATGTAAAATGTATTGACCTCATTGAATCGGTCGATCGGAAAAAACAGATGGATGTGGTCTAAATTCGGATGATCCTTTAGCCAATCCAAAAATTGTTGACAAATCCTCCTGGACATTGCCTGTACTTTTTCCCCTGGGACCCCCTTTCTCAGCTGCCGGTATTCGGAGCGAAACTCTGCCTTGGTTTTGGTATTCATGGATGTTTTAAAACAATCATTTCAAATTCAAGCGGATCGAAACGCTCTAAAAGTTGCGAAATCAAATCCGGATTGGAAAGATAAAACTGCATCATATTCACAGATCTTTCCTGAGGAATTCCTTGGGGCGCTGCAAAATCCAATATCCTCTTTGCCCGCTCCAAGTCTATGGCTTGTTTCTTTTCCTCTGCCTTTCTGAGTTTGGCCGCCATTTGATCCAATATTTTCAGACTTCGGATCTTGCCAGCCTCAAAAGCCTGCTTAAGGCTTTTTTCCAAGTGAGAAGCCTCCTCTCCCTTTTGGTCAAATAGTCTGGTCAGGGTTTCTTTTTCTTCTCCCAATTCAAAATCTATAGAGGCATGTGATTTCACAAAACTTTTTTTCCACTCCTCAAATTCCTGGAATATATCCTCTACTTCCCAACCCATTTGCTCCATTTTCCTTTGGGTAAGAGAATCCAGAATCAATCCGAAGTTTCTTGGTAACAACACCGGGAAAGGAATTTCAAAATAATCAAAGACCCCTTTGAGCTGAAGCCAGTAAACAACTTCTGCCGGACCTCCCAAATACGCAAGGTTTGGCAAAATCATTTCCTGATACAGAGGCCTCAATACCACATTGGGGCTAAAGCGTTCCGGGTGTGATTCGATCAGGCTTTTCATTTCTTCTTCAGAGAAAACTATGGATGTGTTTAACACCTGAAACTCTCCATTCACCCGCTCAATTCTCTCCCGAATTCCCTTTTCCAGATAGAAGAAATTAATTTCTCTTGGGAAAATCTGACTCTTATATCCAAGATTTTCCAATTTTTCGGTAACAGCGGTTGCCTCTTGATAAGGAGCATGCCCGAATAAATCTTCCCGAATTACATTTTTAAATTCGGCCTTTAGGGCCGGGTCATGACCATCCAAAACAACCAAACCTTCTTCCCCAAAAAGACCATCCACATATTTTCTAACCGCCTCCCCCAAAGTTTTACTGCTCTGATAGGCTTCCTTGAACACCTCCGGGGCAAAGCTGACCTCTTTCAAAAAATTCCTGAAACCAGCATCCAACTCAAAATCTCCCACTGCCCCGGTTTGGGTAGAATTCCACTGGTATTTTTTCCCGTCCAGCCGGAAATAATTGATTTCCTCAAAATCATGATCCTCCGTCGCCATCCAGTACACGGGCACAAAATGATATTCGGGAAAAGCCTTTTTGAGTTTCCTAGCCAGATTGATGGTAGAGACGATTTTGTAGATAAAATACAAAGGCCCTGTAAAAAGATTAAGCTGATGCCCGGTCACCACGGTAAATGTCTTATCGCTTTTCAGGGAATAGATATTTTCAGCCACCATTTCTTGTAAGGAAATGCCTTCATATTGACCAATCAGAGACTGATAAAGAATTTCCCGCTTTTGAGGCTCAAAATTTTTGGCGGCTATGGCAGCCGGAAAACTTTCCAGTTTGGGGAGGTGGGTATAGAATGGCTTTAGAGATTCCTTTCCATCCAGATAATCCAAAAAAAATCCCGAAAACTGACCTGTTTTTCGTAGCCCTACGCAGTGTTTTTCCATGGAGTTGGGTAATGTGAGTTTGGGAATGCTAACTTAGCGATCCTCACCAAAGTTCGGTTTTTTCTATAAAGATTCTGACAAGTTACATTAGTGGCAAAAGTTATCTTCTTTTTCTTCCAAATCCTTGCAAGCCCATCGGCACAAAAGCTAAATTTCGCTGAACCAAATCTATTCATCCTGGATTAAACCCACATGCTGCCCTATCAAAGGTATTTTCTCGACAATGGACTGGAAGTGATCGTCCATGAAGATGTCCAAAGTAAAATTGCTGTTTTCAACTTATTGTATAAGGTTGGTTCTCGATTTGAAAAGCCTGGAAAAACCGGCTTGGCGCATTTCTTCGAACACTTGATGTTCGGAAGCTCTGCCAATGTTCCAGAATTTGATCGAGCGTTGGAGAGAGCTGGGGGTTCTTGCAATGCATTCACCAGTCCAGACATTACCAATTACTACATGACGCTGCCTGCCTCCAATTTGGAAACGGCGTTTTGGCTCGAATCTGATCGGATGCTTCAGCTGACTCTCAATCACAAAACCGTGGAAACCCAGCGCAAGGTGGTCATTGAAGAATACAAACAACGGTATCTGAATCAGCCCTATGGAGACATCTGGCACCATTTGAGAGACTTGGCCTTTGATGTTCACCCTTATAAATGGCCCACTATTGGCCAAAACCTCAGCGATATCGAAGGCTATACTCAGGATGACATCTGGGAGTTTTACAAATCCCACTACTACCCATCCAATGCCATTCTGGTGGTGGCGGGAAATATTGAGACCAATGAGGTCATGCGGCTGGCCAAGAAATGGTTTGGGCCGATCCCCTCTCCGGATCTTCCCAAAAAGATAATCCCAAAAGATGCCCTCCAAACCGGAAAGCGGACAAAAGAAATCCAGGCTAAGGTTCCAACAGACGCCTTGTACAAAGCCTATAAAATGCCTGCCAGAGGAGAGGAAGGCTATCTTGAAGCGGATTTAATCAGTGATTTATTGGGATTCGGTAAATCCTCCATTTTAGAACAATCCCTAGTCCAAAAGGGAAATGACTTTGCTTCTGTGGGAGCCTACATTACCGGTTCGGTGGATCCGGGTTTAATGGTCTTTTCGGGAAAAATGTCCTATGGTGTCTCCTCCCATCAAGCAGAAAACGCATTGGATGCGGTGATCCAGGCATTTCTTTCTCAGGAAATCTCCCCAAGTCAGCTCCAAAAAATCAAAAATCAAAGCGAAGCGATGAAGTCTTACGAATCCATCCAGCTGCTGAATCGGGCAATGAACCTTGCCTATTTTGCCCATTTGGGTAAACCTGAATTATATTGGGAAGAATTTGAGCAAAAATCCCGGATTGACCCAGGGCAAATTCATGCATGGGCCAAACGCTTGCTGCGGGAAGAGCATTCTTCCGTGATCCATTATCAATCATCATCCACATGACCCCATTTAGAATAGGTTTTGGCTATGACGTCCATCAGCTTCAGGAAGGATATGACTTTTGGCTGGGAGGAATCAAAATTGATCATTCGAAAGGAGCAGTCGGGCATTCCGATGCAGACGTGCTGATTCACGTAATCTGCGATGCCCTTTTAGGCGCTGCAAACATGAGAAACATCGGCTATCACTTCTCTGACAAGGACCCAAAATTCAAAGGAATTGACAGCAAGCTACTTCTTCAGGAAGTCATGAAAATGATCCGGCAAGCAGGGTATGAAGTCGGAAATCTGGATTCCACCGTTTGCCTCCAGCTTCCGAAGCTAAATCCCCACATCCCAGCCATGAAATCCTGTCTGGCGGAAGTCATGAAAGTAGACGAGCATGCCATTTCGATTAAAGCTACTACCTCCGAATTTATGGGATTCGTCGGGAGACAGGAAGGAATTTCAGCGTATTGCACGGCCTTGATTTATAAAATATGAGTGACAAGCTAAAAATAATCACTACGGAGGATGGCTCCCATTCCCTATATCATGAGGAGCTGCAGGAGACCTACCACAGCTTCCATGGAGCCTATCGGGAGTCCATTCATGTATTTATGCTGTATGGCTTGGATTCCTGGTTGGCAAGAAATCCTCAGAAATTTCCCATTCGGATATTTGAACTGGGGTTTGGAACCGGATTGAATGCCTGGCTGACCTTGGTTTGGGCTGAACAAAACCAGATTCCTGTCCTATACCACACCATTGAGCCTTTTCCACTATCTGAGGAAATTTATTCCCAACTCAATTACGTGGATCAGAATGATGGAATTTGGCATTTCCACAAATATTTTAAAACGCTGCATGAACTTCCCTGGAATGATGGGGGACCGGTTTCGGAATATTTCAACTTCAAAAAAGACCAAGCCACTTTAGAAGAAGCCCAGCTTTATCCCTGCGATGTCGTATTTTTCGATGCCTTTGCTCCTAAAAAACAACCCGAATTATGGCAAATCGAGGCATTATCCAAGGTTTATTCTGCCATGAGGCCCGGAGGATTATTCACCACGTATTCGGCTACCGGACAGTTGAAAAGAGATTTGAAGTCTTTGGGATTGGAAGTGGAAAATCCTCCCGGCCCTCCCGGAAAAAAAGAAATGACCAGGGGCTGGAAAAAATAATCCCGCTTCTATGGAACAAGGTTTGGTGAACTTCAGGCGAACCAAATTTTGTATCCTATGAAAACGACTATCTTCTTTTGGCTTCTTTTTTTGCCTTTCAGCCTAAAGGCAAACGACGCATTGGACCAGCTTTTTCAAAAACGAGATCTACTCTATCAGGACCTTCGAAGGCAAGAATCCTCTGAGGTTTTTGGAATTCGGTTTGTCAGTCAGGACGAGTCAGCAGTGCTTCGCCAAATCATCGAAACAGACAATGCCATCATTCATAAGCTTAGATTGGAAAATCAGATCGAAAACTCCTCTGTGTCGGCTGAAATCGAGCAATACAAAACCATTATGCTCTCTCAGGAGCGGGATATCCAAGCTTTAAAATCCCGATTGACCCGAACTAACTACGACATCAACACCGCCAGTTTTGAAATCCGGAAGTTTCAGCATGCCACCTGGATTTTTTTCATGGGCACCATGATTTTTTGCGGCTTGTATCTAAAAGATAAAATTTCAATTCCAAAGATTAAATTACCTTCCTATTCCAATTAACCCTTTTGCGTATGAAACTTCTGGTTCTTCTTTGGCTTTCCATTTTTCAGACTCCTTCCGAAGGAGAAGGCACTGCCAAATTGGAAAAACTTGTCCAAGAACGTCAAGCCTTGCACCAACAATGGAGATCTTCCGAATCCAAAAAATCCGGAATTTTTGGCAATCGTACCAAAAAAGACATGATTGAAACCAACGAATGGCTGGAAAGAATTTTGGCCAAGGATAATCAAATCATCGAAGAACTCAAGTTTACGGGTAAAGTAGAAACTGCGGTAATTGGGCAGGAAAAGGAGGATTACAAGACCATTACCCAAAGTTTGGAAAGAGATGTTCAAGTTTTGAAACGTGCCCTGGCCGAAAAAGAAAAAGAAATTGATAGCAAGCTCCGAGAAAGGAGAATTTTTGAATGGAGCACGCTGATTTTTTTCCTGACCTCGGCCGGAATGGGTTGGTGGATTTACAAGTCCAAAAGGAATTAATCAACGAGAAACCCGGATGAATGTCCTGCTTTCTTCCTGATTCACCTCCGGCCAAGTTTCTGGATAGATTTCCTGATAAACCATGATTTCTTTGCTCGAACTAAATTCCAATTTAGCTTTTAAAGCCCTGAAATAATCAAAAACATAATTATCAAAGGATTCCAGTTGAGACTTAGGCCTATATAGCTCAGGACTACCAAATGGTAATCCATCCCCATTTTCAGGCTGATAGCTTAAAGTAAGTCCATCCCATTGATATTCTCCTTTGAGAAATCTTCTATAAACCAAGTCGGAGCCTGTTTCCGAACTCCTCATAGTTATCCAAAATTCGTAAGATCCATTTGGAGCAAACTTGTAAGTGCTTACTGTCCAAAGCTCAAGTGAATCAATAAATTCTCGACTTTCGTAAAGTCCTTCAAGTTGATTAGCGGACAAATCTTCTTTTTCCTGACAAGAAAAAATTGAAATGGAAAAAAGAATGACCAAGGCATAAATTGAAATTCCTCGCATAAAATTATTGGTTGATTTCTCTCTTGACAAAAGAAACAAACCATTAGTTACACGAGGTTTTAATTTTTTAATCTCGCTATCGGTGTTCTACCTCCTTTGGTCACCTGATCCATCTGACAAAGAATTTCGGCATCAAGAGGAAGAAAAAGATCGACTCTAGATCCGAATTTGATAAATCCGAATTCCCCGCCTTGCTCTAATTGGGAGCCTTCTTTGACATACCATTTGATCCTTCTAGCCAAGGCACCGGCAATTTGGCGAACCATGATTTTGGTACCTTTGGAATCTTTAAGGACCATGGACGTCCGCTCGTTTTCTGTACTTGCCTTGGGATGCCACGCAACCAAATACTTACCGGGATGGTATTTGAAATATTCAACCTCTCCTTTAACCGGGGAGCGATTGACATGCACATTGATCGGTGACATGAAGATGGATACTTGTCTTCGCTTCTCTTTGAGGTATTCTTCCTCCACAGCCTCTTCAATCACCACTACTTTCCCATCTGCTGGAGCAAACACCACTCCTTCTTCATTGGGAAGTGGGAAAATCGGATTTCTGAAAAACTGAAGAATTATTAGGTAAAAAACCACACTGGCGATAATGGCGACATTGCCCCAAAGCCTGGCTTCTGGGAAATAATAGTAAATCAGATAATTCAAGGCTACCAGGATGATCATCAACCAAAACAGTAGCACGCGTCCTTCTCGATGTATAGTCATTTTTTTGAGTTAAAAAGGCGTGAGAAAACTCCCACGCCCCAAATTTAAAACTTTTATGGTGAACTCGACTTAGAAGCCTCCTCGGAAGGTGTAAGTCTTGGCCACTTTGTCTATCGCAACAATGTAAGCTGCGATACGCATCGGCACATCATATTTCTGAGATGCCTGATAGACATGCTCGAATGCATCCTTCATGATTCGATCGGACCTTCTGTTCACACGGTCAGAAGTCCATTTGTAACCAAGACGGTTTTGAACCCATTCGAAATACGAAACAGTCACTCCACCTGCATTGGCTAGAATGTCAGGAACAGCCATAATGCCTTTTTCATTGATGATGGCATCAGCCTTGGCAGAGGTAGGCCCGTTGGCACCTTCGACAATCAGTTTGGCTCGGATTTTATCCGCATTG
>JAJLJS010000343.1:0-6137 GCA_033844545.1 Cyclobacteriaceae bacterium
CTGCTATTCACACCAGAGAGAGCCCGGTTATTGGAGAATCCGGAAAAAGCGAAACATTTTCGTCTAAACGGGGTATTTATAATAGAAACCATTGTAAATGAGAGGATTGCATTTCCAGCTGATTCTCGATTCATTTTTTCCACTTTTCTCAAACCAAAACTACCATGAACTACCGCTACTTTACTTTAGCATTATTCCTGATTCTTCAGGCTATATCTCTCCAAGCTCAGGACATCAAACTCAAAGGGAAAGTTTTTGATTCCAACGAAAACAGACCTTTGGAATTTGCAAATATCGCACTGCTCAATCCTACGGATTCTACTTTGGTCACGGGTGGGATGACGGATTTGGATGGGGTGTTTGAGTTTGCCTCAAAGCCAGGTTCCTATATTTTTCGAGTAGGGTTTATAGGGTATGAGGATTACTTCGAGAAGATAAATTTGGTCAACAAAAATCAAGTCAATTTTGGAACGATTCAACTTCAACCCGATGCCCAAAACCTTGATGAGGTGGTGGTAGAAGGGGTGACTTCCATGTTTGAATCGGACATTGACAAAAGAACCTACAATGTGGAAAACAGCATTGTGGCCCAAGGCCAGACCGCAGCCCAGCTTTTGGGGACTCTCCCCTCCATTCAGGTGGATGACGAAGGAGGTATCACCATGCGGGGAAGCGGAAATATTCTGATTTATATTAACGGGCGGCCTTCCAACTTATCAGGAGACGATACCGAAAGCATCCTGTCCCAATTTCCCGCAAACAGCATCAAATCCGTAGAACTGATCACCAACCCAAGTTCGAGATATGACGCCACCGGTGTCGGAGGGATCATCAACATCATTCTTAAGAAAAACGAAAAATTGGGCTTCAACGGGCAAGTGGATGCATCTGTAGGAACAAGGGATAAATATCAGGCGGGCTTGAATCTCAATTACGGTACGGAAAAAGCCAATTATTACTTTTCTTACAATTGGCAGGATCGGTATCGTTGGGAAAGAGGCTTTGGAATTAGGACCACTGACTTGCCTGATTTTTCTCCGACCCTATCACAGGACCAAGATGGGTTTGAGGACGAAACAACCCACCTAATCCGGACAGGATTGGATTACAGCCTATCACCCAATGGAACGCTTGGAGTCTACTTTCAAGGTAACTTCGACAATGAGGTGGAGGAAGGGACCACCACTCAGGAAAATTTAAGCTTGACCGGAAGTGTGGATTCCACCTTCATCAGATCTACGGTTGAAAATAGTACCAGTGCCAATTACGAAGGAGGGATCAATTATACCCTGAATCTGGACACCTTGGGACAGCGGCTTTATACCTCCCTATCCTATTCCTATGACACGAGGGAGCAGGTTGATTTTTACGACCAGATTTTTCTCACCAACGAAGGCAGCACAGATCCAACCAAAAGGTTAACCCAAACTAACCTTCAACCCCGAACCAGTAATCTGTATGTCTTTCAGGCAGATTATGAAAAACCATTTTCGGATGGGGGAAAAATGGAAGCCGGTTTAAAAGGTACTTTTGGAAACTGGAGTAGAAGTCAAGAATTTTCCCAAGGGGATCTTTCATCAGATTTTGAGCTTATCCCGGTGGACTCCCTCAACGATACTTTTGACTTTACTGAAAATGTCTATGCCGCCTACCTGGCCTATAGACATAAAATCAAAAACTTTGGATATCAACTTGGCTTGAGAGGAGAGTACACAGAAACCCTGGGAGTAACCGAAAAAACGAACGAAAGAATCCCCAATAATTACTTTAACTTATTTCCCTCAGCATTTCTAAGCTACCAACTGGGTACAGAAAATGAACTGACTGTAAACTACACCCGGCGAATTTCAAGGCCAAGTATTTGGGATTTGTCCCCCATTTATCGGGTGAGAGACCAATACAACCTCAGCGTGGGGAACCCCTACCTTCAACCCGAATTCACCGACAGCTATGAATTGGGGTATATGAAAGGCTGGGAGAGATATCTGATGAATGCCACGCTTTACCATCGGTACAGTACCAATATCGAAACAAGAATCATCCGGCTGACCTCTGACAATGTGGCTATTCAAAGCCGTGAAAATGCAGATACCCGCTCCTCCACAGGATTTGAACTGGTGAATCAAATTCAGGTCACTTCCAACTTTGATGCCACCTTGACCGGAAATCTGTTCTATTCCCGAGTGGACGGTGGAAATATTGAAGAAGGGTTTACGAATGAAAATTTCAGCTGGACCCTGAATTTTCTGGGAAATCTATTGATCCCAAATTGGTTCAATGTCCAAGCACAGGGAAATTACCGGGGTCCAATTGTGCTTCCCCAAGGCCAAATTGAGCCCCAGTGGAGCTTAAATATTGGTGTCAGAAGGGAAGTATTGGATGGAAAGGGAACGATCAGCCTGAATGTCAGCGACATATTCAACACCCGAAATTTCAGAATTACCACCGAGGATCCGCGATTTACCCAATACCGAAAATTCCAGCGGGAAAGCAGAATAGGAACCTTATCCTTCACTTACAGATTCGGTGGATTTAAAGAAAGAAATCAAGATCGAGGCTCCCGAAGAGAAGGCGGAGATGACATGGGTGATGACTTCTAAGAATTCATCCTGCTTTTATCAGGGCTTTACTACCTTTAAGAATGAGCCAGCTGACCGAACAAATCATCGAATCCTTACGGGATAAATCGATTCCGGAAAAGGCGAAGTTTTTTCCAAAATTTTTCAAAACCGGACCCGGCGAGTATGGAGAAGGCGATCTCTTTTTGGGAGTCAAAGTTCCGGAACAACGAACAATTGCCAAGCAGTTTTATCGGGAGATTACCTTGGAGGAACTTTCCGAACTGATTCAGAATCCCTATCATGAAGTCCGGCTTACAGGATTATTAGCCTTGGTTTATCGATACGAAAAGGCAAAATCTGAGGAAGAAAAAAAGGAGTTGGCGGACTTTTATCTTCATCATCTGGACTGGGTAAACAATTGGGATTTGGTGGACACGTCCTGTCCCAGAATTTTGGGGCATTTCTATTGGAAAAAGGAAAAAGACCTGTTTTATCATTTGGCCGGCTCACATGACCTTTGGAGACAGCGAATAGCAATGATCAGCAGTTTATATTGGATCAAAAAGGGGAATTTTCAAGATGCCTTAGCCTTGGCAGAAATCTTAAAAAATCATTCCCACGACCTTATCCATAAGGCAGTAGGCTGGATGTTGAGAGAAATCGGAAACGAGGATATTGCCACAGAACTTAATTTTCTGAAAAAGCACTACAAAACCATGCCGAGAACGGCTCTCCGCTATGCCATTGAAAAATTCCCCGAAGACTTGCGACAGGATTTTTTGAAAGGGAGAATTTAACATCGCCACAAAGTCACCAAGACACAAATAAATTAGAGCCTTATTGCCTTCGTGGCAATTCTTATTCCTCTATCCCCTCCAACTCACTCAATTCCAGCCATTCCAATTCCAATTCTTCCAACTCATTCCCGATCGCCTGAAGTCGATTAGAATAGGTCATCAACAATTCCAGGTCCTCCAACCCAGCAGCAATTTTACCTTCGAGTTGGGTTTTCTCCTCCTCCAGTTTGGCCATGGTCTCATTGATTTTCTTGAATTCTTGCTTCTGCTTATAGCTAGCTTTTGCCTTAGGTGCAGCCTCAGATTTTTCCACCTTTGGTTCCTCCTTTACGGTTTTGATCTCTTCCGTCTTCGGACTTCTGTCTTCCTGCTGATTCTCCTTTTCCCATTCTCTGAAATCCGTGTAATTACCCGGAAAATCCCGGATAACCCCTTCCCCCTCAAACACAAACAGGTGCTCCACCAAGCGGTCCATAAAGTATCGATCGTGGGAAACGATGATCAGACAGCCTGGAAAATTATCCAAAAACTCCTCCAGGATATTCAGCGTCATCAAATCCAGGTCATTGGTAGGCTCATCGAGAATCAGGAAGTTGGGATTCTTGATCAGCACCATCAGCAACTGTAAACGGCGTCTTTCCCCACCGCTCATCTTGCCGATCGGAGTGAATTGCTGCTTGGGAGGAAAACCAAACTGGGTCAAAAACTGACTTACCGTGATCGTCTGCCCCTTGTCCAAAACAACCACTTCAGCAACGTCCTTTACCACATCGATCAGACGCTTTTCCTCATCAAATCGGTCCTCCTCTTGACGGTAATAGCCAAAGGCAGTGGTTTGGCCTGCAGTAACCTTTCCTGAATCCGGATCTAAAAGTCCCGTAATCATTTTCAAAAAAGTTGTCTTTCCGGCACCATTAGGTCCTACGATCCCGATTCTGTCTTTTTTCTTGAAGATGTACGAAAAGTCTTTCACCAAAACCTTGTCGTCATAGGACTTGCTGATCTTATCAATTTCCAAAATCTTATTACCCAATCTTTGAGTGGAAACAGATAACTCGATATCCCTTTCTTCCCTTTTGGTAAAGGCTTTTTCCTTGGTTTCTTCGAAAGCATCCACCCGATATTTGGCTTTGGTTCCACGGGCTTTGGGCTGACGACGGATCCATTCCAGTTCTTTTTTGTAAAGACTTTTAGCCTTTTCGATCTCGATGTCCTCGATCTGAAGTCGCTCGGCTTTTTTGTCCAAAAAGTAGCCATAGTTGCCTTGATAGCGATGGATTTTTCCCTGATCGAGTTCGAGGATTTCGTTGGTCACCTTATCCAAAAAGTATCGGTCGTGAGTCACCATAAAAATGGACAGGTTGGCTTTGGAAAGGTACTCTTCCAGCCACTCGATGGTCTCCAAATCCAGATGGTTGGTTGGTTCATCCAAAAGCAAAAGGTCTGGTTTTTCCAAAATGGCCTTGGCCAAAGCCACCCGCTTTCGCTGTCCACCGGAAAGATTTCCGACGGGTAGATCGGTATCGTGTAGCCCCAATTTTCCCAACACTTCCTTCACCTGGTATTCAAAATCCCAAGCTTGCAAAGCGTCCATTTTCTCAAACAACCGCGACATCAAATCAGAATTGTCAATTCCCCGCTCAGAATCCAGCATGGCTTTGTGATAATCCTCAATCACCCGCAGCACCTCAGAATTACTCTGATCAAAAATGGTCTGGTAGATACTCAGGTTGGATTCAAACACCGGATTTTGGTGCACGTAGGCAATTTTGACGCTTTGATTGATGCCGACTGTGCCGGTATCCGGGATTTCCAGACCCATGATGATTTTCATCAAGGTTGACTTGCCGGCACCGTTAATGCCGACCAGGGCTATTTTTTGTCCTTGCCCAATGCCAAAAGAGATATTGGAAAAAAGCTTCCGTTCCCCGAAAGCCTTGCTGAGATTCTCAACCGAAAGGTAATTCATGCCGCAAAAGTAGGAAAAACCTATCCGTTAAACTTTATTCCTTCAATTGTTTAGCTGAAATAATAAATTCGAATCATGAAAACCATCCACGATATCCTAAAACTCGGCGATCCCCGACTCTATGAAGTCTGCGAGCCTGTTTCGAAAGCTGATTTACCGCAAGTTGCGAAATGGACAAAGCAACTTCACGAGGCCATGGAGGACATCCGCCGAGTGTATGGATTTGGAAGGGGAATCGCCGCACCGCAGTTGGGCATCATGAAGCGGATGTTTTACCTGAATCTGGATCGTCCCTACGTCGTTCTCAATCCTGAATTAAAGGGACTCAGCAAGGAGCTTTTTGAGCTTTGGGATGACTGCATGAGTTTCCCCAATCTGCTGGTAAAAGTGAAACGGCACCAAAGTCTGACTTTGGAATATTTAGACGAAAACTGGGAAAAGCAAAGCTGGACTGTAGAAGGAGCTATTTCAGAATTGATCCAACACGAATACGATCACCTCGACGGAGTGCTATTCACCATGCGGGCGATTGATGAGAAAAGCTTTAGGTGGAAGGGATAATATTCAGGATAGCTGCGCAGATAAAAAAAGATAAGGATAAGGCTAAAGCTGAGATACCTCAAGAAGTAAATTTCGCGAAGCATATCTTCTCTTTATTATCTTTAGCTTATGAACTTCCCATCTCTCTCTGACATCCAGGATGCTCATGTACGCATCCAGCCATTTATTCACCGCACACCCATCATGACTTCTTCAGCGATCAATGAAATCGCAGGTTGTGAGATTTTTTTCAAGTGTGAAAACTTCCAG